>NZ_BCBP01000022.1:0-145897 GCF_001753955.1 Pseudomonas sp. NBRC 111139 | reverse complement strand
GGCGCTCGATCTCATAGGCGGTGAATGTCTCAAGCCGGACGCGCGCGGCGCTCGATCTCACAGGCGCTGCAGGGGTTATGGCAGACACATCTCACCGCCAAAACCACCTCAAGACATACCCACCACCCCTCCCCCTACAACAGCAACAACCAACCCCCAAAAACAAAGCGGGGAGGCCTGCCGGCCTCCCCGCTTCATCTACTTCCCTTAAAGGCTAGGGAATGCAAACTGCGACGCTTCATGACTGGCCCGCTGCGGCCAACGCTGGGTAATTGCCTTGCGACGGGTATAGAAGCGCACACCATCCGGGCCATAGGCATGCAGATCACCAAACAGCGAACGCTTCCAGCCACCAAAGCTGTGATAGGCCACCGGCACCGGCAGCGGTACGTTCACACCCACCATACCCACTTCGATCTCGTCGCAGAACAGACGGGCCGCTTCACCGTCACGCGTAAAGATGCAGGTGCCGTTGCCATACTCGTGATCGTTGATCAGCTGCATGGCCTGCTCCAGGCTATTCACACGGACCACGCACAGCACCGGGCCAAAAATCTCCTCTTTATAGATGCGCATCTCCGGGGTCACCTTGTCGAACAGGGTGCCACCCACAAAGTAGCCATCTTCATTACCCGCCACTCGGAAACCACGACCATCCACCACCAGCTTGGCGCCAGCAGCAACACCGTCATCGATGTAACCCACGACCTTGTCACGCGCTGCCGCAGTCACCAGCGGGCCCATGTCCAGGCCGCACGAGGTGCCGGCACCAATCTTCAGCGCCTTGATCTGTGGCTCCAGCTTGGCAATCAGGGCATCGGCCACTTGGTCGCCCACGCACACGGCGACCGAAATGGCCATGCAACGCTCGCCACACGAACCGTAAGCCGCGCCCATCAGTGCACTGACTGCGTTGTCCAGGTCGGCATCCGGCATCAGCACCGCGTGGTTCTTCGCGCCACCCAAGGCTTGTACACGCTTGCCACGCTTGGTGCCTTCGGCATAGATGTACTCGGCGATCGGGGTCGAGCCCACGAAGCTCAGTGCTTTGACTTCCGGCGCTTCGATCAGCGCATCCACCGCTTCCTTGTCACCGTGCACGACGTTGAGGATGCCCTTCGGCAGGCCGGCTTCCAGCAGCAACTGGGCAATGTACAGGGTCGAGCTCGGGTCACGCTCGGAAGGCTTGAGGATGAATGCGTTGCCGCAGGCGATGGCCAGCGGGTACATCCACAGCGGCACCATGGCCGGGAAGTTGAATGGGGTGATACCGGCAACCACGCCCAGCGGCTGGAAGTCGGACCAGGCGTCGATGTTCGGACCGACGTTGCGACTGTACTCACCCTTCAGCACTTCAGGGGCTGCACACGCGAACTCGACGTTCTCGATACCACGCTTCAGTTCACCGGCGGCGTCTTCCAGGGTCTTGCCGTGCTCTTCGCTGATCATCTGCGAAATCTTGGCTTCGTTCTGCTCCAGCAGTTGCTTGAAGCGGAACATCACCTGGGCGCGCTTGGCCGGAGGGGTGTTGCGCCAGGCCGGGAAGGCTGCCTTGGCCGAGTCGATCGCTTCCTGCACGGTTGCGCGGCTGGCCAGTTCGACCTTGCGAACGGCCTGGCCAGTGGACGGGTTGAAGACATCGGCGGTGCGCTCACCCTTGGTAACCAGTTCGCCGTGAATCAGGTGCTGAACAATGCTCATGCAAAACTCCAGATAAACAAAGGAGAGCCAGGCGCGCGCTGCGGGCATGCGCCTGGCATCAAAATCGGAAAGATCAGTCGATCAGGTTCAGGGTTTCGCCTACAGCATCGAACAGGCGGTCCAATTCCTGCGGCTTGGTATTGAAGGTTGGGCCGAACTGCAGGGTGTCGCCACCAAAGCGTACATAGAAGCCGGCTTTCCACAGCTTCATGGCCGCTTCATATGGGCGAACGATGGCATCACCGTCACGGGCGGCGATCTGGATGGCGCCGGCCAGGCCGTAGTTACGGATATCGACGATATTCTTGGTGCCCTTCACGCCGTGCAGCAGCTTCTCGAAATGCGGCGCCAGTTCAGCCGCGGACTGCACCAGGTTTTCCTTCTGCAGCAGGTCCAGCGCGGCGAGACCGGCGGCACAGGCTACCGGGTGTGCCGAGTAGGTGTAGCCGTGTGGGAATTCCACGGCGTATTCCGGGGTCGGCTGATTCATGAAGGTCTGGTAGATCTCGCTGCTGGCAATCACTGCGCCCATCGGGATGGCGCCGTTGGTCACCTGCTTGGCGATGCACATCAGGTCCGGGGTAACGCCGAAGGCTTCCGAGCCGGTCATCGCGCCCATGCGGCCGAAGCCTGTGATCACTTCGTCGAAGATCAGCAGAATGTTGTGCTGGGTGCAGATTTCACGCAGACGCTTCAGGTAACCCTTCGGCGGCGGCAGCACACCGGCCGAACCGGCCAGCGGCTCGACGATGACTGCTGCGATGTTGGAGGCATCGTGCAGCTCGATCAGCTTGAGCATTTCGTCAGCCAGCGCGATACCGCCCTCTTCCGGCATGCCTTTGGAGAAGGCGTTCACTGGCAACACGGTGTGAGGCAGGTGGTCGACGTCCAGCAGCTGACCAAACATCTTGCGGTTACCGTTGACGCCACCCAGGCTGGTACCGGCGATGTTCACGCCATGGTAACCACGGGCACGGCCGATGATCTTGGTCTTGGTTGCCTGGCCTTTCAGGCGCCAGTAGGCACGCACCATCTTCAGTGCGGTATCGGCGCACTCGGAACCGGAGTTGGTATAGAAGACGTGATTCAGATTGCCCGGAACCAGCTCGGCGATCTTTTCCGCCAGCTGGAACGACAGCGGGTGGCCGAACTGGAACGCTGGGGAGTAGTCCAGCGTACTCAGTTGGCGGGTCACCGCGTCAGCGATTTCCTTGCGAGTGTGCCCTGCGCCGCAGGTCCACAGGCCAGACAGGGCGTCGAAGATCTTGCGCCCGTGGTCATCGACCAGGTAGTTGCCTTCGGCCGCCACGATCAGGCGTGGGTCGCGCTGGAAGTTGCGGTTGGCGGTATAGGGCATCCAGTGGGCGTCCAGCTTGAGCTGGCTGGCGATACCCGTGGGGGCGGTTTCGGGCATGTTCATCGGCGGTTCCTCGGAAGACGATTAGGCAACGATGGATGTTGTTGCAGCTAAGTTGGCACGGCGATAGAGTCTGAAAAAGCCTACATTTCTAACCTTCAGGCAGGCCGAGACTAAACTGATGAGCCGAAGACCCGATCCACTCGCCCAAGTCAGCGATTTCGACATCCGCCTGCTGAAGATCTATCGCAGCGTCGTCGAGTGCGGTGGCTTCTCCGCTGCCGAAAACGTACTGGGCATTGGTCGCTCGGCCATCAGCCAGCAGATGAACGACCTCGAACAACGCCTCGGCCTGCGCCTGTGTCAGCGCGGCCGCGCCGGTTTCTCGCTGACGGAGGAAGGCCGCGAGGTCTACCATTCAGCCCTGCAACTGCTCAGCGCGCTGGAAACCTTCCGCACCGAGGTCAATGGCCTGCACCAGCATTTGCGCGGCGAGCTGAACATCGGCCTGACCGACAACCTGGTGACCCTGCCGCACATGCGTATCACCCATGCCCTGGCGGAACTCAAGGACCGCGGCCCTGATGTACGCATCCAGATCCGTATGATCGCCCCCAGCCAGGTCGAGCACGGCGTGCTCGACGGCAGCCTGCACGTTGGCGTCGTCCCACAGACCAGCCCGCTATCGGGGCTTGAGTACCAACCGCTGTACAGCGAACGCTCGCTGCTGTACTGCGCAGTCGGCCACCCGCTGTTCTACGCCGACGACCAGCAGATAGACGACGAACGCCTCAACAGCCAGGAAGCCATCACCCCCACCTTCCGCCTGCCGGCCGACATCCAGGCGCACTACCAGGCGCTGAATTGCACAGCCAGTGCTTCTGACCGCGAGGGCATGGCGTTTCTCATCCTCACCGGGCGTTATATTGGCTATCTGCCCGACCACTACGCCATGTTCTGGGTACAGCAAGGCCGTTTGCGTGCGCTCAAGCCCAAGGAGCGCTTTTATGACCTGAGCCTGAGCTGGGTTACCCGCAAAGGCCGGCGCCCCAACCTGGTGTTGGAAAGCTTCCTCGAAAGCCTGGCTGCGACACGTTGATGCCAGTCTGTGCCGCAAACGCTTGTCACTTCGGCACAGGCAGGTAATCTTGTCCCACAGCCGCAGCCACTGCCCCGTACGGAATCGTCCATGACCCTAGAAGTCCCTGCGCATCGCCTCTCCGCCTCGGGCAAGCCCGCGGGCCGTATCCGCCAGAAGAACGAACAGGCCATTATCCAGGCCGCCGAAGATGAGTTCGCCCGCCATGGTTTCAAGGGCACCAGCATGAACACCATCGCCCTCAAGGCGGGGTTGCCCAAGGCTAACCTGCATTACTACTTCACCAACAAGCTGGGCCTGTACATCGCCGTGCTCAGCAACATCATCGAGTTGTGGGACAGCACCTTCAACGCCTTGAGCGTCGATGACGACCCCGGTGAAGCCCTGAGCCAGTACATCCGCACCAAAATGGAGTTCTCCCGGCGCAACCCGCAAGCTTCGCGCATTTTCGCCATGGAAGTGATCAGCGGTGGCACCTGCCTGACCGAATACTTCAGTGCCGATTACCGCGAATGGTTCCGCGGCCGTGCTGCGGTATTCCAGGCCTGGATCGAAGCAGGCAAAATGGACCCGGTCGACCCGGTGCACCTGATCTTCCTGCTCTGGGGCAGCACCCAGCACTATGCCGACTTCGCCACCCAGATCTGCCAGGTGACTGGCCGCAGCCGCCTGACCAAGCAGGACATGGAAGACGCGAGCAACAACCTTATCCACATCATTTTGAAGGGCTGCGGCATCAAGCCGGCTGCCTGACTGTCCTTTATGCCTTCTACCCTGCTCGACCTCTGCGAATACCGCGAGGAAATCCGCAAAAGCCGCTTCATCACCCTCGCCGGGCCGATCAGCAGCGCCGCCGAAGCGATGAGTTTCATCGAACGCCACAGCGACCTGGCCGCTACCCACAACTGCTGGGCCTGGAAACTCGGCGCGCAGTACCGCAGCAGTGACGACGGCGAACCCGGCGGCACTGCAGGGCGGCCGATACTGGCGGCCATTGAAGCGCAGGACTGCGACCAGGTGGTGGTGCTGGTGATCCGTTGGTACGGCGGCATCCAGCTGGGTACCGGCGGCCTGGCCAGGGCCTATGGCGGCGGCGCCAACAAGTGCCTGCAACAGGCGCCCAAGCGCCTACTGGTGCAGCGCAGCCACTTCAGCTGCAGTTGCAGTTTCAGCGAACTGGCGCTGGTGAAGTTGCGCCTGGCCGAGATTGACGGCCTGGTCCTGGATGAACAGTTCACCGCCAATGGTGTGGACCTGGTGATTGCCCTCGGTGATGCCCACCTGGCGCCATTGCAACAGCAACTGGCGGACCTGAGCCGCGGGCGTATTTTGCTCGAAGCACGCTGAACATTGCCCACAACAACTGTGGGCCTGCCTGTGGATAAGCTTGGGGCACTCTCTTGCAGGCTAGTGATTTCGAGGCCCCCAGAGCTTTGATCATATTTTGATCACTATTTGATGACAGTCGTAAACTGCTGAATGTGCGCGACTTATCCCCAGCGAACCGCCCATCCAAGCCGCACCCCGCTTGCTCACCTTGCACACAATAACTGTGGACCAGCTTGTGGATAACCCGTGCGCCAACAGGCGAAGCGCCCGGCCCCGCAAGGCCCAGACAAAACTGACCATTTTTTAACCAGACGCAAACCAGGCACGCGTATTCGCCGTGACGTATGCTCAATTCCTTTCTCCTACACCGATAAAGGAATGTTCCTATGGCCAATTCAAGAACTGCCCTCATCATCGGCGCCTCGCGCGGGCTTGGCCTGGGCTTGGTACAACGCCTGCACGAAGACGGTTGGCACATCACTGCCACCGTCCGTAACCCGCAGCAGCCCGGCGCCCTGGCGAACGTGCCCGGCGTGCATATCGAGCAGCTGGAAATGAACGACACCGTTCAGCTCGACAGCCTGAAGCAACGCCTGCAAGGCCAGGTGTTCGACCTGATATTCGTCAACGCCGGAGTCATGGGCCCCCTGCCGCAAGACCTGGAGGCAGTCCACAACAGCGACATTGGCGATCTGTTCATGACCAACGCTGTGGCGCCGATACGCGTGGCTCGCCGCCTGGTGGGTCAAATACGCGAAGGCAGTGGTGTGCTGGCTTTCATGAGCTCGATCCTGGGAAGCGTCACCATCCCAGACGGTGGCGAAATCTGCCTGTACAAGGCCAGCAAGGCGGCACTGAACTCGATGATCAACAGCTTCTTCGTTGAGCAGCAGCGCCCGGACCTGTGCGTGCTGGCCATGCACCCGGGCTGGGTGAAAACTGACATGGGTGGCGAAAACGCCGAAATCGATGTGCTCACCAGCACCCGCGGCATGATCGAACAGATCAAGGCCCAAAGCGGCAAGGGCGGCCTGCGTTTCATCAACTACAAGGGCGAACCCTTGGT
This sequence comes from Pseudomonas sp. NBRC 111139, assembly GCF_001753955.1. Lineage (NCBI taxonomy): Bacteria > Pseudomonadati > Pseudomonadota > Gammaproteobacteria > Pseudomonadales > Pseudomonadaceae > Pseudomonas > Pseudomonas sp. NBRC 111139. Next base: position 139,345 of record NZ_BCBP01000022.1, on the reverse strand, counting down.
CTGGTGATTCACCAGGTCGCAGCCCGGCTGGGCGCATTGCCCAGCCAGCCCCTGTAGAATGGCCGCAACCGTACCTGATTGAGATGACCACTATGTATGACTGGTTGAACGCCCTGCCCAAGGCCGAACTGCACCTGCACCTGGAAGGCTCACTGGAGCCCGAGTTGCTGTTCGCCCTGGCCGAGCGCAACAAGATCGCCTTGCCCTGGGCCGATGTGGAGACCTTGCGCGGTGCCTATGCCTTCAACAACCTGCAGGAGTTCCTCGACCTGTATTACCAGGGCGCAGATGTGCTGCGCACCGAGCAGGACTTCTACGACCTGACCTGGGCCTACCTGCAACGCTGCAAGGCCCAGAACGTGATCCACACCGAACCCTTCTTCGACCCGCAGACCCACACCGACCGCGGCATTGCTTTCGAAGTGGTGCTCAACGGCATCAGCCAGGCGCTCAAGGATGGCCGCGAACAACTGGGCATCAGCAGCGGCCTGATCCTCAGCTTCCTGCGCCACCTCAGCGAGGATGAAGCGCACAAGACCCTCGATCAGGCCTTGCCGTTCCGCGATGCGTTCATTGCCGTAGGCCTGGACAGCTCGGAGATGGGCCACCCGCCCAGCAAGTTCCAGCGGGTGTTCGACCGCGCCCGTAGCGAAGGCTTCGTCGCCGTTGCCCATGCTGGCGAAGAAGGCCCGCCCGAGTACATCTGGGAAGCCCTCGACCTGCTGAAGATCAAACGTATCGACCATGGCGTGCGCGCCATCGAGGACGAGCGCCTGATGCAGCGCATCATCGACGAGCAGATCCCGCTCACGGTGTGCCCGCTGTCCAACACCAAGCTCTGCGTGTTCGACCACATGAGCCAGCACAACATCCTCGACATGCTCGAGCGTGGTGTGAAAGTCACGGTCAACTCGGACGACCCGGCCTACTTCGGTGGCTACGTCACGGAGAACTTCCACGCTCTGCATACCCACTTGGGCATGACCGAAGACCAGGCTCGTCGCCTGGCGCAGAACAGCCTGGACGCACGGCTGGTTTGAGTAGCATGACGACGTTGCGCTCAACCGACCTGCAACGTCGCCACGCGGGCTATGCGATTGATCTGCTGGATACCGAGCGCCGAAATATGCAGTGCCCGTGAGTCCTCTATCTCGCGCATCCAGCCAGATTGCAGGAACAACCTGAACAAGGCCTGACCCAGTACGCCACCCAGATGCGGGCCTTGGTCATTCCATTCGGTGCAGCGGCAGATCACGCAACCTCGTTGCTGGTGTGGCGCCAGGGCATCGATGTACACCCCGACCAAGGCCAACTGCGCCCGCCCCTCGTCACTGACCCTCAAGTGCCGTCCGCTGCCTTCCAACCAGCCAGCCACCACCATGCGATGGTACAGCTCACTGGCCAACTCCCCACCCAGGTGATCGCCACAACGGCGCGCCCGGCGCATCGACAGCGGCAGCGACGATACCGGCGCTTCGGCACGCTCTCCCCTGGCGCTTTCCAGCTGTACGCTGGCCAAGGCCTCTACCGCCGCTCCGACCTGCGGGGTAGCCAGGCAGAAGTAACGTTTGCGGCCCCTGGCTTCATGCCTGAGCAAACCGGCCGACGACAGCAGCGAAAGGTGTGCGCAGGCTGACGATGAAGTCAGGCCAGTCATTATCGCGAGCTCATTGGCCAACCGCGGTGTGCCATCGATCAATGCCCACAACATGGCACTGCGCTTGGGGTCGGCCATCAGGCTGGCGATCTGGCTGATACTGCTGGCTGCGTTCATGTCCTTGTAACTCCCTGCAAGTTCACTGTGGGGATGCGATGGCCAACCCTGCCAGGGAAGCGCCTCTCGCTGGCACTGGCCTGGCTCGCCAGTATAAGCCGCAGAAAACGCCGGTTCAGACGGCCAGGTGCCATCGTACTCATGACGAAAAACCACTGGGTATGCCTACCCATGGCAAGCAGCGAGGCGGCTTCGAAAACGCCCCGGCACCCAGTCAATCAAGGCACCGGTACGCCCACACAAACGCGCTGAAACATCTTGATGAAAACAAACTTGCAGCCATTTCAGATGTGGCCCACAGCAACCTTCCACAAATAGTGCGAAACAAAGCGAAGGTTCTGCGGGTTTGCAGGCATTGCGCCCAAAGTAGGAGACACCGCCAGAAAAATGCACACACTTACCGTCAGTCAGGACGCTGAAGCCGTGTCATGGCAGGCTGGCGGGCCAGCGCTACACTTGAGCGGCTCCCCTTCCTGGAGGTATGCAGCGATGAAAATTATCGTAAGTGCGTCGAGCCGAAACCCCGCCTGCCCTTGGCAAGTCCAGCTCGATCAGCATGTGGTCAGTTTCCGCAGCGAGGCTGAGGCGCGTGCCTTCGTCGCCACGCTGGAAACCCGGCTGCAGGCACCTCACCCGCTCATGCGGGAGCCTTGGCCTGCAAACGCCGGGTCAACAGCGCAACACTGACCACCAGCGCCCCGCACAGGCTGATCACGATTGCCATGGGCACCGCACTGCCATCATGCAGCAGCCCGACCAGCGCCGCAGCACCCGCAGCTACGCTGAACTGCACACAGCCCATCAGTGCCGAGGCGCTGCCGGCACGCGCGCCCTGTCCACTCATGGCGCAGGCCGAAGCATTGGGAATGATGCAACCAAGGCTGGCGATACAGATGAACAGCGGCACCAGTAGCGGCCACAGTTGCGCAGGGCGCAACGCCGCCACGCCCAGCAACACCAGGCCCGCAACCAGATACAGCCACACCGCACGGCCCAGCAGGAAGGCCGGCCCGCGTTTGGCCAGCAGGCGGGCGTTCACCTGCGCCACCAGAATAAAACCTGCGGCGTTGGTGCCGAACAGCCAGCCGTAGTGCTCAGCGGGCACGCCATACAGTTTGATGAACACGAAAGGTGAACCGGCGATATAGGCAAACATGCCGGCAATGGCGATTCCGCCGGTCAGGGCATGGCCGAGGAAAACCCGGTCAGCCAGCAGCCGCAGGTACTGGCGCAAGGCGCCAGACAGCGGTTGCCGGGGTATATGCTCGGGCAGGCTTTCCGGCAGGCCCAGGCTTACCGCCAGCAGGCAGCCGGCACTGAACAGGCTCAGCGCAAGGAAGATCGACTGCCAGCCGGCCAGGTTCACCAGCACCCCACCCAGCATCGGTGCCAGGATCGGCGCCAAGCCCATGACCAGCATCAGTTGCGAAAACACTTTGGCTGAAGCTACCGGGTCGCACTTGTCGCTGACGATGGCCCGCGAAAGCACCATGCCGGCACAACCACCCAGTGCCTGGATGAAACGCGCCACTACCAAGGTATCGAGGTTGGGGGCGTAGGCACAGGCCAGTGATGCCAAGGTGAACAGCGTAACGCCGAACATCAGCGGTTTGCGTCGGCCAAAGCGGTCGGCAACCGGCCCATAGGCCAACTGCCCGATAGACAGGCCCAGGAAGTAGGCGGCCAACGTGGCCTGGACGTGTTTTTCATCGGTGGCGAACGCTTGCGCCATGGCCGGGAAGGCTGGCAGGTAAAAGTCGATCGCCAAGGGCCCGAACGCACTGAGTGCGCCCAGGATGAGCACCATTCGCAGGTTCATCAGGAATCCATAGCAGGCTAAGCAAGTGACTGATTCTACCTGCTGTGGACCCTGTCAATGTGAAAACATTTGCAACACTGTTACCCCCGGTGGGAGCAATCAGGTCTTCAGGCGATTTCGGCCTGATACCCCTCATCGCGAATCGCAGTGAGAATCTGCTCCTGCGCCAACTCGCTCTGCACACGCACCTGTTTGCCTGCCAGATCAACTTCCACCCTGGCTGCCGCATCCTGCTCCTGCACCGCGCGGGTCACGGCTTTCACGCAATGGCCGCAGGTCATGCCTTGTACATTGAACACTTGCATGGGGGTTACCTCCTTCAGGTTTTTCACAAGTCTCAAGCTTGCCATGAGGGCAAGGTCAAGCCCTGCCTGCAACGCCCGGGGTGGAAATCCGCGTCCGCGTCGGCCAAGCTGCGCCTTTGACGATCAGGCAAGCAGGAGATTTTTCATGTTCAGGGCAGCATTGGGCGTCGTCGGGCTCTTGGGCGCGCTGGCTGTGGTGCCACCGGCATTCGCCGAGGGCAACTCGGCCTACAGCGTACTGATCATTTCCCGGGAGCGCCTGGAAGTGGCCACCAGTTGCGAAATCGGCGTATACCTCAACGACCAGCTTTCCGGGCGCGTTTTCCAGGAGCAGTCCACCTCGTTCAACCTGCCGCCTGGCCCGGTGGATGTGCGCCTGCGCCTGCTGCCTGGGCAAATGCCGGGTTGCGCCGCAGGTATAGAGGACCAGCGCAGCACGCGTTTGAATCTGCAGGCGGGCCAGATCAACAAATACCGCATCGCCATGGGGCAATATGGGCTGGAGTTGAAACGAGCCGACCTGGGCTATTGACCTTGCCTGCGTGGCAAGGTTGATGCTGGAGGCCTGTCCAAGGAGGAGAGCCATGCCCGCATCCACCACATACGACCTGCCGATCTCCGGCATGACCTGCGCCAGCTGTGCTGGCCGGGTCGAGCGCGCCCTGCGCAAGGTCACCGGCGCTGAACAGGTCAGCGTAAACCTCACCACTGAAAAAGCCCGGGTTGTAGCCCCGCCTGCCAGCCTGCCAGCCTTGGTCGAAGCCGTGCGCGAGGCCGGTTACGGGGTACCAACCCGCACCCTCGAACTGCAGATAGGCGGCATGACCTGCGCCAGTTGTGTCGGCCGAGTAGAGCGCGCCCTGGGCAAATTGGCCGGGGTCGAGCGGGTCAGCGTCAACTTGGCCAGCGAACGCGCGCACCTCGAAGTGCTTGCGGCCCTTGATGACAACCTGCTGATCGACGCTGTGCAAAAGGCAGGCTACAGCGCCAGCCTGCCGCAATCGACCAAGGACGACCAAAGCGCTGTCCAGCGCCGCCTGCGCAACGAGCGCCTGGCAGTCGGTGCAGCCTTGCTGTTGGCCCTGCCGCTGGTATTACCCATGCTGGTACAACCGTTCGGCTTGCACTGGATGCTACCCGCCTGGGCGCAGTTCCTGCTGGCCACACCCGTGCAGTTCATTCTCGGTGCCCGCTTCTACATTGCAGCCTGGAAGGCCGTGCGCGCCGGTGCCGGCAACATGGACCTGCTGGTGGCCCTGGGCACCAGCGCTGGCTATGGCCTGAGCCTGTACCAATGGGCACAGGCTCCCGCCGGTATGGCCCCGCACCTGTACTTCGAAGCCTCAGCCGTGGTGATTGCCCTGGTATTGCTGGGCAAGTACCTGGAAAGCCGCGCCAAACGCCAGACCGCCAGTGCCATCCGAGCCCTCGAAGCCCTGCGCCCGGAACGCGCCCTGCGCGTGGTCGACGGCGTGGAAGAGGACGTGGCCATCGCCCACTTGCGCTTGGGCGACCTGGTACTGGTCAAGCCCGGCGAACGCTTCCCGGTCGACGGCGTGGTCGAAGACGGCAGCAGCCATGCCGATGAGGCCCTGATCAGCGGCGAGAGCTTGCCAGTGCCCAAGCAGCCCGGCGACAGCGTCACCGGTGGCGCCATCAATGGTGAAGGCCGGCTGCTGGTGCGTACCCAGGCGCTGGGCACCGAGACCGTGCTGGCGCGCATCATCCGCCTGGTGGAAGACGCCCAGGCCGCCAAAGCACCGATCCAGAAGCTGGTCGACCGTGTCAGCCAGGTGTTCGTCCCGGCCGTGCTGGTACTGGCCCTGATCACCCTGATCGGCTGGTGGTTGGCTGGGGCACCGCTGGAAACCGCGCTGATCAACGCCGTCGCCGTGCTGGTCATCGCCTGCCCCTGCGCCCTCGGCCTGGCCACGCCCGCCGCGATCATGGCCGGCACCGGGGTCGCCGCCCGCCACGGCATCCTGATCAAGGATGCCGAAGCTCTGGAGCGTGCCCATGCGGTCAACCGCGTAGTGTTCGACAAAACCGGTACCCTCACCTCCGGCAGCCCGCGGGTGGTTCACAGTCAGGCGCTGGACGGCAACAGTGCCGACCTTCACCGCCTGGCCGGCGCCCTGCAGCGCGGGAGTGAACACCCGCTGGCCAAGGCGGTACTGGTGGCCTGTGCAGAGCAAGGGCTGGACGTGCCAACCGTTGCCGACAGCCAGTCACTGACCGGGCGCGGCATTGCCGGGCGCGTTGAAGGCCGTGAACTGGCGCTGGGCAACCGCCGACTGCTTGACGAAAGCGGTCTGCAGCCCGGCGATTTGGCCGCCCAGGCCCAGGCCTGGGAAGCGGAAGGGCGCACACTGTCGTGGCTGATCGAGCGCGGCGCGCAACCGAGAGTCGTGGGCCTGTTCGCCTTTGGTGACAGCCTCAAGCCTGGCGCCGCGCAGGCCATCGAAACCCTGCACACCCAACACATCAGCAGCCACCTGCTGACCGGTGACAACCGTGGCAGCGCCAAAGTGGTTGCCGAGGCACTGGGCATCGACGATGTGCACGCCGAAGTGCTACCGGCCGACAAGGCCGCGACCGTGGCCGCGCTCAAGCAGGATGGGGTGGTCGCCATGGTTGGCGATGGCATCAACGATGCACCGGCGTTGGCCGCGGCCGACATCGGCATTGCCATGGGTGGCGGTACCGACGTGGCCATGCAGGCCGCCGGCATCACCCTGATGCGTGGCGACCCGCGCCTGGTGCCCGCCGCGCTGGAAATCAGCCGCAAGACCTACGCGAAGATCCGCCAGAACCTGTTCTGGGCGTTCATCTACAACCTGATCGGCATTCCGCTCGCCGCGCTGGGTTACCTCAACCCGGTACTGGCAGGTGCCGCCATGGCCCTGTCCAGTGTCAGCGTCGTCAGCAATGCACTGTGGCTTAAAACGTGGAAACCCACCAGCAGCACCCAGGAGGCGCCATGAATATCGGCCAGGCCGCCCGCCGCAGCGGGCTCAGCACCAAGATGATCCGTTACTACGAGTCCATCGGCCTGCTCAAACCCGCCACTCGCAGCGACAGCGGCTACCGCCTGTACCAGGCGCAAGACTTGCACAACCTGGCCTTCATCAAACGCTCCCGCGACCTGGGCTTTTCCCTCGAAGAGGTCGGCAAGTTGCTGACCTTGTGGCAGGACCGCCAACGTGCCAGCGCCGATGTGAAGGCGCTGGCCATGCACCACATCGATGAACTGAACCGGCGCATCGAGGAGCTGGTGAGCCTGCGCGACACCCTCGGCGAGCTGGTTTCGCACTGCCAGGGTGACGACCGTCCGGACTGCCCGATCCTCAAAGACCTGGCCAATGGCGCTGCGGGCAGCAGCTGTCACTGAGCTGCCACGCGCCTTTGGCATGCCATAAATGTCCAAACACGACCGAATAGTCACCAACCACGACTTTATCCAATAAATACGGGCGTTTTGGCTTCATAAAACCCGGATGCTGCCGATGCAGTTGCTACCTGCCTCGTGTGTCGAAAACAAAAATTCCGGGAGCGTCGATGAGCATCAAACAGAAACTGACCTGGGCATTCGCGGTCATCGCCGGCTTGCCCATCGTTCTCGTGGCCACCCTGGTGGTCATCAACCTGCGCGGCGAAGCCCGCGACGGATTCCTCGACAGCAGCAGCCGGGAAATCCGCCAGGTCAGCAACGCGATGAACATCTTCTTCCAGGGGATCAACCAGAACGTCGAGTACATGGCTTCCCAGCCAATGGTTGCCGCCACGGGCAGCGAGCTGAACAAGTACATGAGCGCAACCCCGTCCTACGAACTGGGCGAGCAGGCCAGCAAAATTCTCGACTTCATGACTCGCCTGGCCAACTCACACCCCGCCTACGCCTACCTGTCCTACGGGGTGAATGACGGCGGCTACACTGGCTGGCCGGCCGGCCAGAAGTTTGTCAATTATGACCCACGCACGCGCCCCTGGTACCAACTTGCCATGGCCAACCCTGGCAAGACGATGCGTACCGGCGCCTACTACTGGGCCGCCGACGATGCGGTGCTGGTCAGCACCGTGCGCACCGTGGCCAACCAGCTGGGCAACCCCGGCGGCGTGGTCAACATCGACGTGTCGCTCAAGGGCCTGACCGAAATCGTCAAGCAGATCAAACTGGGCGAAAGCGGCTACCTGATGCTGGTGGAAAGCAACGGCAACGTGATGGTCGACCCGCGCGACGCCGCCCACAATTTCAAGCAGCTGGGAAGCTTTGGCGACGGTTACGCCAAGCTGGCCAAAGCCGGCAAAGGCCTGGTCGAGGTCGAACTCAATGGCGTGCACTACATGGCCAACGTCTACCCAGACCAGCAGCTGGGCTGGACCTTCATCGGCCTGATCGAACAAAGCGAAGTGATGCAGACCACCACCCGGCTCACCTGGCTGATCGGTGTCATCGCTGTGGTGTTGGCCTCGCTGTTCGCGGTGGTCGGTGCGGCCTTCGCCAAACTGATCGTGCGCCCGATCAACAGCGTCACCAACGGCCTGGAGGACATTGCCCAAGGTGAGGGTGACCTGACCCGCAACCTGGAAATCCGCGGCCGCGACGAAACCGCGCAACTGGCCAGCTGGTTCAACCAGTTCCTCGGTGCCATTCGCAGCCTGATCCAGCACATCGGTGCTGCCGCCAGCAAGATCCTCAGCACGTCCAGCAGCTCGACCCGCGTCTCCAGCGACATGGCCGAGGCGGCCGGCCGCCAGCGCGAAGCCGTGGATATGGTTTCCACTGCATTCCACGAAATGGTCGCCACCGCCAATGAAGTGGCACGGTCCTGCAGCCAGGCCGCGCAGTCGGCCGACAGCGGCCAGCAGCAGGCCCGCGAAGGGCAGCAACAGATCGATGCAGCGGTACACAGCGTTGATCGCCTGAGCCAGGAGATCGAGCAATCGGCCCAGTCGATCCAGCAACTGGAGCGTGACAGCAACGCCATTCAGTCGATCCTCGGCACCATCCGTTCGATTGCCGAACAAACCAACCTGCTGGCCCTGAACGCCGCCATCGAAGCGGCCCGTGCCGGTGAGCAGGGCCGCGGCTTTGCCGTGGTGGCCGACGAAGTACGGGCGCTGGCCAAGCGTACTGCCGACTCCACCGCTGAAATCGACGGTTTGCTGGGCAACCTGGCCAGCCGTACCGCCGAAGTGGCCGAGCAGATGCACGCCAGCCTGGAAGTGTCGCAGCAGTCGGTGAGCCGCATTGGTCTGGCCCGCGACAGCTTCGGGCAGATCCGTGAGTCGGTGGATGTGATCCGCGACATGAACACCCAGATCGCCACGGCAGCCGAAGAACAGCATCAGGTGGCTGAGGACATCAACCGGCACATCAGCCAGATTCACGGGGATGCGCAGTTGGTGGCCGAGCTGGCCCAGGCGGCGCGCCAGGACTCCGAGAGCCTGGCCGGGCTGTCCAATGAGCTGGATACGCTGGTGCGCAGGTTCCGCACCTGACGTATGGCCTGTGCCGGCCCTTTCGCGGATAACCCCGCGAAAGGGCCGGCACAGGCAACCGAAAATCAGAGCTTCAATTCCCCCGGTGTCGCGCCAAACAGCTGCTTGAACGCCGCAATGTAGGCCGACGTGGAGTCATACCCACACCCCAGCGCCGCCTCGGTCACATTCTCCCCCGCCTCCAGCAACGCCAGCGAAGACAACAGCCGCATGCGCTGGCGCCAATTACGAAAGCTCAACCCGGTTTCCCGTTGAAACAGCCGCATCAGCGTCTTCTCCGAGCACCCCAGCTCCCGCGCCCATTGCTGCAAGGTCTGCGGCTGGTCTGGTGCAGCGATCAAGCCATTGCACAGCGCCAGCAAACCAGGGTGGCGGGGCAACGGCAGCGAAAAACCGACTTCCGGCAAGGTGCGCAACTGATCGAGCAGCACTGCCACCAGACGCGATTCGGCGCTGTCGTCCTCTGGGTAATCTGCCGGGAACAGGCAGAACTGCTTGATCAGCTCGCGCGCCAGCGGCGTGACTTCCAGCACTCGGCATTGTTCCGGCGCCCATGGGCAGGCATCGCGGCGCACATACAGGCTGCGCATCTCGGCTTGCATCGAGGTGACCACTTCATGCTCGGCATCGGCAGGGATCCACACCCCCCACTGCGGTGGGGCGAAGTAACTGCCGTCGCGTGTGTACACGCCAAGTACACCGCTGATGGCGTAGGAGAACTGCACCCAGTCGTGCTGGTGGCGGGTAGTCCACGAACCGGCGCCAAGGCTTTCGGCACGGGCGTAGAGCGGTCTGGGCAGGTGTTCCAGCGCGGGGATAGCGCGGGGGTGTCCGATGATCGGCATGGTATGTTCTTGTAGTTCTGACCAGACAAGCCTAACAGCTGGATCATGATCGAGGCACTCACCGCCTCTGCAGTTACCCTGGAGGTGCTTCAGCGCTCGACGATAACGGTCACCCCCTGCCCGCCTGCCGCACAGATCGAAATCAGCCCGCGCCCCTTACCCGCCGTCGCCAGCAGCTTGGCCAGGTGGGCCAATATCCGCCCACCGGTTGCCGCAAACGGGTGCCCGGCCGCCAGCGAACTGCCCTTCACATTGAGTTTGCTGCGGTCGATCGCGCCCAGCGGCGCCTCCAGGCCCAACCGCTCACGGCAGTAATCGGCATCTTCCCAGGCCTTGAGCGTGCACAGCACCTGGGCAGCAAAGGCTTCGTGGATTTCGTAGTAGTCAAAGTCCTGCAGCGTCAGGCCATTGCGTGCCAGCAAGCGTGGCACGGCATACACCGGCGCCATCAACAACCCTTCGCGCCCCGTGACAAAATCCACCGCAGCGGTTTCGCCATCGACCAGATAGGCAAGCACCTGCAACCCCTGCTGCTGCGCCCACGCTTCGCTGCCCAACAGCACCAGCGAAGCACCATCGGTCAACGGCGTGGAATTACCCGCCGTCAACGTGCCCTGCCCGCTGCGGTCAAAGGCTGGTTTGAGCCTGGCCAACTGCTCAAGGCTCAGGTCGGGGCGCAGGTTGTTGTCCCGCACCAGCGAAAGAAACGGCGTCAACAGGTCGTCCTGCCAACCCTCGGCATAGGCAGCGGCCAGCTTTTGATGGCTAAGCAGCGCCAATTCGTCCTGCTCGGCGCGGCCAACGCGCCAAGTGTGGGCCATGCGCTCGCAATGCTCGCCCATCGACAACCCCGTACGCGGCTCGCTATTGCGTGGTAGCTCGGGTTTCAGGTGATGAGGCCGCAGCTTGAGGAAGGGCTTTAACCGTTCGCCAAGGCTTTTGCCACGGTTGGCCTGCAGCAATATATGGCGCAAGCCTTCGTTGACGGCGATCGGCGCATCGGAGGTGCTGTCGACACCGCCTGCAATACCGCACTCGATCTGCCCCAGGGCAATCTTGTTGGCCACCAGCAGCGCAGCCTCCAGCCCGGTACCGCAGGCCTGCTGGATGTCATAGGCCGGGGTCTGCGGTGACAGGCGCGAACCCAACACGCACTCGCGGGTCAGGTTCATGTCGCGCGAGTGCTTGAGCACAGCACCGGCCACCACCTCGCCCAACCGCAGGCCGTGCAGGCGATAGCGTTCGATCAAGCCTTCAAGCGCGGCCGTGAGCATCGCCTGGTTGCTGGCCGTGGCGTAGGCGCCATTGGAGCGGGCGAAAGGGATCCGGTTGCCGCCCAGGATCGCGACCCGGCGAGTTGAACGCATGCGCGTGTTCCTCCTGAAACAATTTGTTCGGTACAGCCTAGGTGTTTTTACCGCATTCGAACGACCCTGCCGCAAAGTTGGTCCACACTTTCAAGCTTGCCTTTCGGGAGACCACTCATGAGCGATCGCTACCTCGGTTTTGCCAACTCCAATCTCGGCCGCCGCCTCGTGGATGCCCTTGGCCTGCCACGCCCGGCGCCACTGGAGCGCTGGCAGGCTGGCCGCCTGCGGCCGGTGGAAGGTGCCCTGGTACTGGGTGGCGGGCCACTGGCGAAGCAGGTCGAAGCCATCGCCCCGCGCCTCACTGACGAGGTATACAGCTTCAATGCCGACAACCTGCAGGCTGAAGCCTGGGTGGCCGGCCTGGGGCCGAAAATCAAGGCCGTGGTATTCGATGCCAGTCACTTGTCCGACAGCGATGCACTGAAGCAGTTGCGTGAATTTTTCCAGCCGCTGCTACGCAGTCTGGCCCCATGCGCCCATGTCTTGGTGCTGGGCCGTGCACCGGAAGGCCTCGACGACCCACTGGCCAGCGTTGCACAGCGTGCCCTTGAGGGCTTCAGCCGCTCACTGGCCAAGGAACTGCGCAACGGCGCCACTGCCCAGCTGTTGTATGTCACCCCCGGTGCCGAAGATCAGCTGGAAGGCGCCCTGCGCTTCTTCCTCTCGCCGAAGAGTGCCTTCATCTCTGGCCAGGTACTGCGCCTGCAAGCCTGCACCGGCCAGGTGGAGGACTGGACCCGCCCACTCGGCGGCCGCCGTGCGCTGGTCACGGGGGCTGCGCGCGGTATCGGCGCCGCCATTGCGGAAACCTTGGCACGGGACGGCGCCGATGTACTGCTGCTGGATGTACCGCAGGCCAGCCAGGACCTCGACGCCCTCGCTGCACGCCTCGGCGGCAAGGCACTGCCACTGGATATATGCGCTAGCGATGCGGCAACGCAACTGCTCGCGGCCCTGCCCGACGGCATCGATATCGTGGTGCACAACGCCGGTATCACCCGCGACAAGACACTGGCCAACATGACGCCGGAATACTGGGACGCCGTGCTGGCCGTGAACCTCAAGGCACCGCAAGTGCTCACCCAGGCGTTGTATGACAACGGCGCGCTGGGGGAAAACGCGCGCATCACCCTGCTGGCCTCGGTCAGCGGCATTGCCGGCAACCGCGGGCAGGCCAACTATGCCGCGAGCAAGGCCGGGCTGATCGGCCTGGCCCAGGCCTGGGCGCCACGGCTCGCCGAGCGCGGTGGCAGCATCAACGCCATCGCCCCAGGTTTCATCGAAACCCACATGACTGCAGCCATGCCCATGGGCCTGCGCGAGGCGGGCCGGCGCTTGAGTTCGCTGGGCCAGGGTGGGCGCCCGCAGGATGTCGCCGAAGCCATTGCGTGGCTCAGCCAGCCAGGCTCCGGGTCGGTCAACGGCCAGGTGCTGCGGGTGTGCGGCCAGGCATTGATGGGGGCTTGAACATGAGCCGACAATGGCACGACCTGCACAACCCGGCCGCCCGCGCCAGCCTGTACCTGCGCGCAGCCAGCAAACGCTCCATCAGCGGCGACCGGCTGCCGGACGATGGGCTGCGCTGTTTCATGCGGGTCCAACCGGGCAATCTGGGTGCCTATCGGAGGCTTTGCCACTTTCCCGATGATGGCCGCCTGCCGGGGACCTATCCTCATGTGATGGCGTTTGCCCTGCAATTGCAGCTGATGACAGCCGATGATTTCCCCTTCCCGCTGCTGGGTCTGGTACACCTGCACAACCGCATCGAAGTGCTGCGCCCCCTGGGTGCTGTCGAAGGGCTGCGTTTTGCGGTGTACGCGCACAACCTGCAGCGCCACGCCAAAGGTGGCACCTTCGACCTGGTCACCGAGGCTGAAGATGGCATCGGCCTGCTCTGGCGCGAGACCAGCCGCATGTTGGTGCGTGGCTTGACCCTGGAAGGCGAGGCAAGTGAGCCCGCCGACACGGCGCCTGATTCATTGCCCGAGGCCACCCGCTGGTATGCCGACAGTGATATCGGCCGACGATATGCCAAGGTGTGCGGGGATTACAACCCTATCCACCTCAGTGCTGTCAGTGCGCGGTTATTTGGCTTTCCAACGGCCATTGCCCATGGCATGTGGACCAAGGCCATGGCCTTGGCCGCGCTGCGCGGGCACTTGCCGCACAGTGGCTTTGCCTTTGAGGTGGACTTCCGCAAGCCGGTCAGGTTGCCTTCAGAGGTGGTGCTCAGTGCCAGTGAAGCGGGCCCTTCGGGCCAACTGCGCCTGGACGGGCACGGGGACGTGCTGCATATGGTCGGCCGTTGGGAGTGCCTGTAGGGCCGGGCCTGTCCTGGCGGTATACGCTTGCTTTGCATCGGGCCTGGGCAGAAGCTATGCAGCAATAGGAGACCCCCGATGAACCTGCAAGAACTCACCCAACGCCTGCATCAGATCCGCGATACCAATGACTGGCGCGGCTTCCACAGCCCGAAGAACCTGGCCATGGCCGCCAGCGTCGAAATGGCCGAACTGGTAGAAATCTTCCAGTGGCTGAGCGAGGACGAATCGCGCCAGCTGCCTGCCGACAAACTGGCCCACGCCGGCCAGGAAATCGGTGACGTGGTGCTCTACCTGTTGCTGCTGTGCAGCGAACTGGGTCTGGACATGGACCAAGTGGTGCGTGCCAAGCTGGCCGACAGCGAGAGGCGCTTCGCCCGATGAACGACCGTCATTTCGATGAGCTGGCCACCCGCTTTGCCGAAAAGATCTATGGCGGCGCCAAGGGTGCGATCCGCCTGGCCGTGCTGCAGGCCGACCTGGCCGAAGCGCTACCCGACCGCCCGCTACGCATCCTCGACATCGGCGCCGGGTTGGGCCACATGGCCTTGTGGCTGGCCGAGCGCGGCCACCAGCTGACCCTGGCCGAACCCGCGGCGCCCATGCTCGACGGCGCCAGGGCGCGCTTTGCCGAAGCCGGCCAGACCGCGACCTTCATCCAGGCACCCTGGCAAGACCTGCTCGGTCAGCTGACCGGGCGCTACGACCTTGTGCTCTGCCACGCCGTGCTCGAATGGCTGGCCGAACCCGAGAGCATCCTGCCGGTGCTGCACCAGCTCACGGCCCCCGGCGGTTGGTTATCGCTGGCCTTCTACAACCGCGACGCACTGGTCTATCGCAACCTGCTCAAGGGCCATTTCCGCAAGTTGCGCAGCAACCGGCTGGAAGGTGAAAAGCAGAGCCTGACCCCACAGAAACCGCTTGATCCACGCGAACTCAAGGCGCAACTTGAGCCTATGTGGCAGGTTGAAGGCGAAAGCGGCGTGCGGGTGTTTCACGACTATATGCCCAAGGAATTCCAGAGCAAGGCCGAGCTGCTCGACCTGTTGGAAATGGAACTGGCCCACCGTCGCCACCCCACCTTCGCCGGGCTTGGCCGCTACCTGCACTGGGTTTGCCGCCCCCGCTAATCCGCCGCGCCAGGAGGAACACATGCCGTACCGTCTGTTGTGCCTGGCCCTGCTGCCCATTGCCCTGGCTGGCTGCCAGGGCAGCAACCCTTATGTGGCCAGCAGCCGCCCGTTACCACCAGCCCCTGCCCAGGCGGCCACCACCTTCGACGCCAGTGCATACCCTGCGCCCGCTCGTGATTATGGGCACTACCGCAGCTGGAGCTGGCGCAACGGCCAGTTGCCCAGCGGCGTTGTCGATGCCGACCCGGCGCAACTGGCCGATGCCGTCAGCGGTGCGCTCGACCAGCATGGCCTGCGCCCCGCTCGCACAGGCCCTGGCGACTTGCTGGTGAGCGCCGATATGCGCCTGGAAAAACGCTTGCGCCAAGTGCGTGACTACGACACCTACGACCCCTACTACGGGCCGTATCCCTATGGGGGGGTCGGCTATGGCGGCTACCGCCACGGTTATGGAGGCTATGCCAGCGTGCCCATCGTGCGTACCTACGAGGTCGAAGTCCTGGTGGTGCGCATCGACTTGTACGACGCCCGCAGCGGCCAGCCGGTCTGGAGCGCCAGCGCCGAAAGCAGCAGCAACAAGGACTCGCCCCGCGAACGCGAAAGTGCCTTGCGCGATTCTGTGCACAAGGCACTCAGCGGCTATCCTCCCAGTTAATAGCTAACGGAGAACCATCATGTTGCGCCGTCTCGTTCTACTGTCATTCGCGTTATTGCTCGCTGCCTGCTCGAGCAATAACGTCCAGCAGGATTTCGATGCCAGCCGCGATTTTGCCACCTACCGCAGCTGGGCATGGCAGGAGCCAGGCCTGCAGTACCGCCCGGATGACCCGCGGATCAAGAGCGACCTCACCGAGCAGCGCATTCGCCAGGCGGTGGCAGACCAACTCGACCAACGCGGCCTGCGTCCGGTACAAGGCGGAGCGCGGCCCGACCTGGCAGTACGCACATACCTGATCGTGGAGCAGCGCCAACAACAGATCACCACCAACTACGGCGGTGGCTGGGGTGGCTACTGGGGCGGCTACTGGGGTGGCCCGATGTACAACGAAACCCGCAGTGTCGACTACAAGGTCGCCACCATCCAGGTCGACATGTTCGATGGGCGTGACGGCAAGCTGGTATGGCGCGGCAGTGCCGAGCAGATCATGAACAACTACCCGCCAAGCCCGGAAGAACGTAACAGCGCAATCCGCAACACCGTGGCCAAGGTGCTGGGCAACTACCCACCGGGCAGCAAAAAATAGCGTTGGAACACGGCTTTTACATGCACCGCGGCCCTGCGGGAGCGGGTTTACCCGCGAAGCAATTGGCCCGGTGCATGGCACCGGCTTCGCGGGTGTTCGCGGGTGAACCCACGCCTACATAGGTGGCGATTCCAAGTACGACTGCGTCACCGACCTGGCCTGTGTCAGCTACGACAAAATCCATTCCACGCACGCCTTTTTTCAGATGCCAACCGCACTCCCCCGCACGTTCCCGTCTATCTTCATTTAAGGAAACCTGACTGACCGGGTAGATGTGTTCAACATTTGGGAAAGGCGACCTGCCAATGCAAAGCATTGTTCTCCTGCTGTGGCTTGCCTTGTGCTCCGAACAGGATGTGCGTCAACGCCAGATCTCCAACGTGCTGACCCTGGGAGTGGCTGGCTGCGCCCTGGCCTGGCTGTTCAGCACCGGCCACAGCTGGATAGGCGCCGAAGCCAACGAGGCCGGTTGGGCGCTGGCCATCGTCATGCTGCTGACCCTGCCAGGCTACATGCTCGGACGCTTCGGCGCCGACGACGTCAAGCTGATGGGCGCCCTGGCCCTGGCCACCAGCCCGCAATATGTGCTCGGCACCTTCATTGGCGCGGGTGTCACTGTACTGGTCTGGCTACTGACCCGCCGCCGCCTGTGGACGCTGCTCAACCCCAAGGTAAAAAAGCGTTTGCAGGCCCTGACCGAGGAAATGGGCGACAAGCAGGCGTTCGTGCCCTATGTGTTATCAGGTTTTCTTCTAACGGCCGTATGGATCCAATAAGCCTTCCAGTGGTCCGATAACCTGTACACGCCTTGTACATATTCGCTGAGTGCGACTACTTTTAAGCTGCCAGAGCGTCTGGCACGGGAGCAGGGCTGTATAAGAACAGGGAGTTGATCGTGTCCAGATCAGTGAGTGAAGTAAAGGTGTTGGTGGTTGATGACCAACCGGTCATTGTCGAACAGCTGAGTGAATTCCTTCAAACCAAGGGCTATACCTGCGTTACAGCCCTCTCAACCGACGAAGCCATCGAGCACTATGTGGCAGACCCGACCATCGGCTTGCTCATCTGTGACCTGCACATGCCAGATCGGGATGGCATCGAGCTGGTGCGCGCCTTGAAGGAAATCAACGGCAGCCAGCGCACGTTCGAAGCCATCATGTTGACAGGGCGTGCCGAGAAACAGGACTTGATCCGGGCGATACGCGAAGGGTTTGCCGATTACTACCAGAAGCCGATGGACCTTGATGAACTGCTGGCAGGCGTCCGCCGGCAGGAAGAGGCCTTGCTGGAGCGCCAGCGCAACATCCGCGATCTGGGTGGATTGAACCAGCGCTTGCAGGAACTGGCCGAGTCGGTGGACGAACTGTATCAGGACCTGGAAAAAGCCCGTGGCCAAGGCACCCACCGGCGTGCCAGTGATGCAGAAGAAAGCGAAAGCGAGCTGCCAGCAGCGTTCGAGAAACTGTCACCACGCCAGCTGGAAGTGGCGCGCCTGGTTAGCAAGGGCAAGACCAATTACCAGATCGCCTGTGAACTGGGCATTACCGAAAACACCGTGAAGCTGTATGTGTCTCAGGTATTGCGTTTGACGCATATGCACAACCGCACCCAGCTGGCTCTGGCGCTGACCCCCAGCTCGTCGCCCGTGCACCAGCGGTTCACGACCCATTGAGTGAAGGCTCGGCACACCATTCTGGAGCGGCCTTGCGCTGCGAAAGGCTGCTCCTGCAAGCCCACAATTGCCTGCTACAACTGGATCGCCAGGTTCAACGACAGCCGAGGCCCACGGTCCAGGCTATCCAGCGCCACATCCGCCAACGGCTTGGCCACTTCCAGCGCCACATTGAACACATGCCCACCCCCTAACCGCACACCCAGCGCCACCGACGCCAGATGGGCGTCCTCCACCGGTCCCCGGTTGTGCCAGGCCTGAGCGGTATCCACCACCGCATAGGGCTGAACCCGCGCAAGCCAGCGACTGCGCACGCTGTAGTTGAGCTCGTAAGCCACACCCCAGCCCTTGTCACCGTCCGCCTGATCGCGCGGGTAACCGCGCCCGAAATGCTGCCCGCCAAACCCCGCACGCTCGCTGTCGGGCAATCGATCATCACTCCAGTACAACGCCCCGGACACCACCCCCTGCCCGTTTTCCAACAGGGTGTCGCTCTGCAAACCGGAAAGCCGCAAGCGCAGGAAGTCGAGATCGTAGTCAGCATCGCTGCGCGCCCCCAGGTAGTCCAGCCCCTGATGGACCCCGGCACTGACGATACGCAAACGCCCCTGCTCCACCTTGCGCCAGTCACCTTCGAATGACAGCGCCCGCACATAGGTGTCGTACTTGCGAGACGGTGGCTGCTCGGCCATCCGGTCTTCATCATGCTCACTGACCGAGTACACGTGGCCCTGCACCGCCAGCCACTCATTCGGCCTGACAACCACCGGCTGACGCAGGCCGATCGCATAGCGCTCACTGTCGTGCTCGCGGGTGATATCGCGGCCATCGTTCAAACGTATGCGCGTGCCGGGCTCGCTGCGGTAGCGCGACGCCGACAGCAGCAGTTGGCTACCGGCGGCGTCCAGGTACTGGCTGTAGTCGAGACGCTGGTAGTAGACCCGGTCATTGCCAGGGGGCAGCAGCCAGCTGGCCCTGACACGTTCGCCATGGCGGGTCTGAGCATTGCTGGCTACGGTGATCAGGGCCTGTGCAGCATCACGGCTGGAGTCGGCCACGCTCACAGCGGCGCTGAGCGGCTTGCGCCGTGCATGCACGGTCAGCTGGGCGACACCATCGGCAGCCCGCGCCATTGCCAGTTCGGCCTCTACCACGACCCCTGGCATGCGCGTAGCCAGGCCCAGATAGCGCTCCAGCGTTTCGCGGGTCAGTGGGCGCTCGGCCTCAATGCGCGCCAGCAGCTGCTGCAAATACTCGCTGGCCGGCCCAATATCGCCGTCCACGCGGTAATCACGTACGTAACCTTCGACCAGCACCACGTTGACCCTGCCATCGGCCACATCCTGAGCAGGCAAGTAGGCATACGACAGCAAGTAGCCCTCCTGCCGGTAGCGTTGGGTCAGGCGCTGGGTGTATTGCTGCAATTCACCCACCGTGGTTTCGCGCCCGATCAGCGGCTGATAGTGTTCGCGCAGGTCGCCCAGGGGGAACACCGTGCCGCCCTCGAAGCGCACTTTATGCAGTACCAGCCGGGTGTTGGCCGGGGCCCAGTCGGGGTTGTCGATAGCCGCCCCGGCCAGCCGTATGCGGGGGCTCGCAGGGGAGTAGTCCGTCATCGGCAGGTTGGCGCTGGGCAGACGCCGCTCGTATTCATGGCTGTCGAGAAACCCCGGCAACGGGTCGGCGTGGGCAGCAAGTGCCCAAAGCAGCAACATCAGGGGCACGACCAGAGGACGCATAGGGCACTCCATGTTCCCATGGGTTGCGGGGCGCCAGCCGGTCACACCCGTCACTTGCAAGCGTAGGTGCTGGCCCGGCTGTCGTCGAACACCTACTCACTGACCTGGAACGCCACCCGCGCCGTCTGACCGCTTTCGTCCAGCGCGCTGAGTTCGGCCTGCCCCACCTGTGGCAAACGCAGCAACAGGCTGTCCTGCCCCTGGGTTTCACCCAACGGCTGGCCGTTGAGGAACCACCAGCGCCGTCCACCACCCCCCAAGGCAGAGACCTGCAATTGCAACGGCTCAGTGCTGGTGGCCGGGCGGCGCAGATTGTCGCCTGGGCGCACGCCGACAATCGACAGCGGTGGTGCACTGGGCGGCGCCTGCGGCGGGCAGGCCGGGTCGATGGCCGGCAAACGTGCCATGCGCCGCTCGACACGGGGGAGCCAAGGCTCCAGCGGCGCCGGCCACAGGGCGATGTCACGCGCCTTGGCGCCCGGGCAGCTACCATCCACCCGCAAGCCCTGCTCGTTGACCCACACTTTTTCGCGCAAGCCCAGGCCTAGCGGCTGGTCGGCTGCCTGCAAGGTGGGTGGCGTGGTGCCGTCCAGGGTCCATGCAAAGCGCTGACGCCGACAGTTGGTGTCCTGCTTGCTCATCGGCTGACCCAGCGGCCAACAGATCGCCGCAACGCCGATATTCGCAGGTACCGGCGCTACCGGGACGCTGATGCCGCGTTGGCTGTCGCGATTGCTCAACAGATCGTGCACCTGCAACATCAGCGGCGCCGCCGACGCCAGGCCGAACTGCCCAGGCACCGGTGTACCGTCGGGGCGGCCAATCCATACGCCGATCAGGTAACGCGGCCCCACGCCAATCGACCAGGCATCGCGAAAGCCGTAGCTGGTGCCGGTTTTCCAGGCCAGTAGCGGGCGCTGCACCAGTTCGGCGTGCGGGTCGCGGTCCGGGCGCGCCTGGCCGCTGAGGATACGCCGGATGATCCACGCCGCCCCCGGTGACAGCAACCGGTGCTCCACCAGGGGGGCCTGTGGCTGCAAGCGCACCTGCGCACTGTTGCCACCCCGCGCCAGCGCCGCGTAGCCGCCGACCAGGTCCTCCAGCCGGCTGCCGGCACCGCCCAGGATCAACGACAGGTTGGGCTCGGCAAGGGGTGGCAGTATCAACGGCATGCCCGCCATGCGCAGTTGTGCGGCAAAGCGTTTCGGGCCGTAGGCCTCCAGCAATTGCACGGCGGGCAGGTTGAGCGACAGGGCCAGCGCCGAGCTGGCCGACACCGGCCCGCTGAACCCCATGGAGAAGTTGCCAGGGCGATAGTCGCCATAGCGTCGTGGAACATCCTGCAACAGCGATTCGGAATGGATCAGGCCATCGTCCAGCGCCATGCCGTAAAGAAACGGCTTGAGGGTGGAGCCGGGCGAACGTAACGAGCGCACCATGTCGACATGGCCAAAGCGGCGCTCATCAGACAAATCTATCGAGCCCAGGTACGCGCGCACCGCCATGCTCTGCGCTTCGACCACCAGAATGGCGGCCGAGGTACGCTCCGGCAGCCGTGCGCGCCAGCCCAGCAGCAAGTCTTCGAGGCGCCGCTGAAGCGCAGCGTCAAGCGTGGTACGGATCAGCGGCGGGCTGTCAGCGCTGTTCAGGCGCCGGGCCAACAATGGCGCCAGGGCCGGCTCCTGGCGTGGCGCCAACACCAGCGGCTCCTCGGCCGCCTCGCGAATTTGCTGGGCCGGCCATACCTGGTATTCCGCCAGGCGCTGCAGCACCTTGTCCCGGGCACGCTGGGCACGCTCGGGGTGGCGGTCCGGGCGCAGCCGGCTGGGTGCCTGGGGCAGCACGGCCAGCAGTGCCGCTTCGGCAGGTGTCAGGTGCAGGGGCGACTTGCCCAGGTACGCCCAGCTGGCTGCCGCCACGCCCTGAAGCGTGCCGCCGAAAGGTGCGCGGTTCAGGTAGATCTGCAGGATGTCGCGCTTGGACAAGTGCCATTCCAGCTGCAAGGTGCGCCATAGCTGGCGCAGTTTGCCGACCAAGGTACGGTCGTGCGGGTCGAGCAGGCGTGCCACCTGCATCGACAATGTGCTGCCGCCCGACACGACACGCCCGCCGCGCAGGTTCAGCCAGGCCGCGCGGCCCAATGCCAGCGGGTTGACCCCTGGGTGGTTGTAGAACCAACGGTCCTCATAAGTCAGCAAAGCCTGCAGGTAAAGCGGCGAAACCTCTTCAGGGCTCACGGGGTAGCGCCACACGCCATCAGCATCGGCAAAGCGCCACAAGGGTGTGCCGTCTTCGGCCAGCACTACCCGGGCCAGGTCATCACCCGGCAGCGGCAGCGGCCAGATACGATCAGCCAGCCAGAACAGGCTGCCGAGCACCAGCAGACTGATCAGCGTGGCACGCAACAACCTGCCCGCACGGCACCGTGGTCGCGCTAAGCTTGGCATCGGGAACCGACCTGGCCAGGTAATGGCCAAAGGCTTTGGGACGACAACCTCGCCGATTTTTTCATCAGGAAGCAACTATGCATGTAGAAGGTTTTTTCGAGTGGCTGGGCCAGGCACTGGGGTCGTTGATCCGCTTCATCGTCGACGCATTGAGCGGGTTGTTCAACCTGCTGGCCAATGCCGGTGGCAACTTCATCGATGGCCTGTCGCGCACCTTGGGCATGGACACTTCGCTGCTGAGCATCCTGGCCCTGATCATCGGCCTGATGCTGCTGTACTCGGCAATCCGCGCATTCATGCGCGCCTCGATCATCCTCGGAATCATCTGGCTGGTGCTGGGGCTGTGGGTGATGAGCTGGGTGATCCACTGATCTGCGCGGTCTTTGTGGGAGCGGCCTTGCGTCGCGACAGGGCTGCACAGCAGCCCCAGGCTTTCAGCTTCGCCGTTTGAATTGTCGGGGCCGCTTTGCGGCCCTATCGCGACGCAAGGCCGCTCCCACATTGTCCGCGTAGAGCGGGCCTCTAGCGGGCCTTCACCGTCATCTCCCCTTGCCCATCGCCCACGGCCTGCAGGTTCGGCCGATACATCGACTCGACCTGCGGCGGCGGCACGCGGTAGGTGCCCGGGGTCACTGCTCGCGCCAGGTACAGCAGGTGGGTGGTGCCATAGCCGTCAAGCTTGAGCGCGGCAACATAACGGTCATCACGGTACTCCTGATGCACCACGCTGGCATTCTGCATCGACTCGCGCCACGCCTTCACTGCACTGCTGGCGTTGTCCAGGCTGGCGGCGCTTTGAGCCAGGTTCTGGTTTTCCAGCTCCAGGCCGGCCGGCAGCAGGTCCACCACCAACGCATCCGGCACGCGGTCCTCAGCTTTGAGCGCCAGGTGCACCAGCACAAGGTCGCCACTGCGCAGGTTGTGCAGGTCCAGCGGCTGGCCATTCATGCCCAGGTACTCTCTGTGAATCTGCAGGCCGTTGCCGCCAGCAGCAGGTGCCTGTCGTGGGTAGCCGGACAAGGTCAGTTGCTGGTACAGCGTCTCGTTGCCTTCATTCTGCACGCTCAGAGGCGAGGCCAGTAACGGGCCTTCCAGCTTCATACCGGCCTCGGCATTGTTCAACTCGCGCACTTCACCCGCGCTGTCCAGGCGTGCCTGCCACTGGCCTTCCGGCTTGCCCAGCAGGCCACGGCCAGCGAGGAACAGTGCATTGCGCTCTTGGGTCGACAGCCAACGGTTGGCCGCCAGTCCATCCGACAAGGCGAACAGGCGCTGATCGACCTGGCTGCTGGCCAGGTTGCTTTCCTGCAGCAGCGCCAGGATCAGTGCCTGGTCACGCAGGGCGCTGCCATAATCGGCCAGCCAGCCTTTGCCACGGCTGATGCCCAGGCCCGCCTGCAAGGCTTGCTCGGCACGCGGTTTGTCGCCCATTTTGTCCAGCGCCACTGCCAGTTGTACCAGCGGCAGACCGGAGCGGGCATCAGCGCGACGTTCGAACAGCCCGCGCAGGGCACCCAACGGCGCCTGCTGGCTGCGCGACAGCACCAGCGCCGCGTAGGCCTGCACCGCAAAGCGCGTGTGGTCGGCATTTTCGCTGTAGTCCACTTCGATCAGGTTGCGTTCCTGCAGGTAACGCAGCAGGCGCTCACTGGCCTTCTTCAATGCCTCGGCGGGTACGCCATACCCTTGGTCACGGGCACGCAGCAGGAAGTCAGTCACATAGGCGGTCAGCCAGTACTCTTCCTCGCTGTCCGAACTCCACAGGCCAAAGCTGCCGTTGTAGCGCTGCATCCCCAGCAGGTGCTCGATGCCCATTTCGATCTTGCGTTTGCGCACATCCGCCGGCTCGCCCTTGATGCCAAGGCGCTTGAGGCTGTCGGCATCGGCGTACAGCGAAGGGTACAGGCCGCTGGTGGTCTGTTCGAGGCAGCCGTAGGGGTAGGCTTGCAGCGCGCGAATCTGCTCGGCAAGGTTCAGCGGCGGCCGGCTCGACAAGGCCAGGCTGGCTTCCAGGCCTGCGGGTTCGAAGGCGGCCAGGTCTGCTTCGGGCAGAGTCCACGGCTGGTCCTTCAAGGCCACACGGTAGTGCTTGAGCATTGCCGGGTAGGCCGGGCGCACGCCCAGCGTCCACTCACGTTCGAACGCATTGACCGGCTCGTTCGGCAGTTGCAGGCCCGTCACCCGGACATGCACCTTGCCCTGCCCCAGCCCCCCCTGGGCCTGCACCGGAATCATCAGCGTCGAGCGCTGCCCTTCGGCCAGGTTAACGCTCTGCACGGCATTGGCCGCCAGGCTCAGTTGCCCATCCGTGGTGATTTCGACGCTCAGTTGCTGGGCGCGGCCGGACAGGTTGGCCAGGTCCAGTGCCAGGCTGGTACGGTCGCCACCGGCCAGGAAGCGCGGGGCCGAAAGCTCGGCAATCAACGGCGCGGCGACCACGGTCTTGCCTTCGGCCATGCCGAAGTGCTCTTCGGTCCAGGCCTGCGCCATCAGCCGCAGTTCACCGTTGAAGTCGGGGATGTCGACCGTGGCCTGGCCCTCACCCTTGTCGTCCAGCGTCACCGGCAGGCTCTGCTGGGCGACGATGGTTACCGTAGTGTTGGGGCGCTTGCCCCCCTTGGCCATCGCTGCGTCACCACCGAACGCCAGGCTGGCCAGGCGGCCTTGGCCGGCCTCTATCAACTGGCCGTAGATGTCCAGTTGATCGGCACCATAGGCCTTGCGCCCGAACAGGCTGGCGAACGGGTCGGGGGTTTTGAAATCGGTGATGTTGAGGATGCCCACGTCCACCGCCGACAACAACACATGCACCTGCTTGGGCACACTGCCATCGGCGTTGGCGGCCTTTACCTTCACTGTCAAAGGCTGTTTCGGGCGCATTTTTTCCGGCGCCTGCAGGCTCAGCACAAGCTTGCGCTCGGCGCGGTCCAGCGGCAGGTGCAGCACGCCCACGGCGCGCTTGGGCGTGGCATTGGCCTTGCGCTCACCAGGGCGGATAACCAGCGCGCTGATGTACAGGTCGTGACGGGCCCAGGCCTTGTCCAGTTGCACGTCAAAGGTCTTGCCCTCGGCGGGCACATCGATCTCCTGCCACCACAGCGGGCCATCGCTGGACTCGATCATCAGGTAGCCGCTGCCCGCAGCGGGCGGGGTGACGGTGACCTTGGCAGTAGCGCCTTCGGTGTAGGAGGGTTTGTCCAGCGCCAGCTTGACCTGGTCCGGCCGCACCGCGCCGCCCTCAGCGTTGTCCTGGGCACGATAGCCGGCCCAGAAGCGCTCACTGGACACCAGACCGGTCTGCGGGTCTTCGACCTCGACGCGGTACGGGCCCCACTCAACCTGGAAGCTGAGTTTGGCGGTGGAACCTGCCTTGACGCTGATCGTCTCTTCGTTCTGGGTCAGGAACTTCTCGTTGTAGGCGTAGCTCCAGCCGTCGCTTTGCGAGTAATTCCAGTAGTAATCGCGGCGTTCGCGAACAAGGCGCACCTTAAGCGCGTCGGCCGCCAGTTTGTTACCGTCGCGGTCGGCCACCAGGAATTCGAATTCCACGGGCCCGTCGCTATCGGTCTCCTCACCTTCGAACAGGCCTCGCAGGCCCGGCAGGCGCTCAGCCGGCCAGATAGGCTGCTCCAGGCGCCGGGTGATCGGCCGGCCACCCGACTCCTGCAGGCTGGCCTGCACGGTCAGTTGCAGCGGAGAGCGGGCTTCGGCCCAACGGCTTTCGATATCGACCACCGCCTTGCCGGCCTGGTCAAGGGTGACTTCGTCCAGTTCCAGGTCCTGGTTCAGATCGGTTTCGGTGACCGAGCCGAACTGGTAGCCAGGCAACGCCGGTACTGCCTCGCGCAGCGGGCGTACATAGGCCTGACCGCTCAGGCGGTTGCCGGCGGCCGGCGCACCATAGAGGTAACGGCCATTGACCTGGATACGCGCATCTTCATCCGGCGAAAGCGGTGTGCTGCTGCCCTTGAGCTCCAGCGCCAGGCGCTCGGGCAGGAAGTCTTCAACGAGGAATTCATAGACCTGCTTGCGCCCGCCACCCAGGTCGAGCAGCAGTTGCCAACGGCCAGTCGGGGCCTCGGTGGCCAGTTGCAACTGGTACTGGTACAAGCCATTGCTGTCGGCTTCCCAGACGAACTTGCGGCTCACCTGTTCATCCGGGCGACGCACTTCCACGCTCACCGGCTGGGCTTTGACCGGCTTGCCGTCCTGGTCGCGCAGCAGGCCGTTGAGCAGCACCGTCTCACCCGGGCGGTACAGGTCACGCGGGCCGAAGATGAAGAACTGCAGCGGGTTGGCCTGAGGCCCGGTGATGTCGAATTCGGCCAGGTCCAGGGCTGCGGTGTTCAGGCGCAGCAGCGTGGTATGCACGCCCTGGGTGGCAATCAGGGTATCGGCCTTTGGCGTGATCGGCAGCTGGGCATGCCCCTTGCCATCGGTGGTGGCCTGGGCCAGCAGCTTGCCCTTTTCGTCATGGATTTCCAGGTTGACGCCGCTCAGCGCCTTGCCGCCTTCCAGGGCTTGCGCAAACACGTCGATACGGTCGCGGTAGCGGTGGGCCGACACGCCGATGTCGCTGAGGGTGAACAGGGTTGCCGGCTGAGAATAATCGTAGGTACCCGAGGCGCGCATCACTGCCAGGTACACCCCTGGCGCCTGCAACGGTTTGATGCCGGCAATCGGCAGCAACACGGTCTCGCGCGTGTTGCGCGCCGGGTTCAGATCGAAGCGGCCGCTGTAGACCAGCTCGGCCATGTCCAAGGTTTCCTTGGACTGGTAGTAGTACAGGCTGCTGTTGCGTCCCCAGTTGGCCAGGAAGGTCGAGAGCATGTCTGGCTTGACGCGGAAGAACTCGACATCCACTTTGTCGACGTTCAGGGCAATCACCGGCAGGCCTTCGGCCAGGCGGGTAGGCAGCAGCGAGCCGCGGCTGGCAAAGCCGATGGTCGGCTGCATGTCGCGGGTTTCCAGGCGGGTGATCGACTCGCTGTCCAGCTGCTTGCCGTTGACTGCCAGCAGCCCCTTGTCGACGGTCAGCACCAGCTTGCGCTGCGGCTCCAGGTGGCGCAGGCGCAGCTCCATCTGGTTGTCGGAGAGTTCCCAGGCGCCATCTAGCTTACCCTTGACGGTGTCGACCAGGTGCACCTTGGTGGCGAAGTCCTGCTTGGCATCCAGCGGTGCTGAGAAGCTGATCGACAGCGTTGCCGCGCCATCGAGCTGCACTTCCGATACGTCCAGCACCGTGAGTTCGCGGCCCTCGTAGCGCTTGGCGAGCACGGCCGGGTCCTCACGCTTGGGGGCGGGGGTTTCGGCGGGCGCGGGCGCCACGGTTTTCTCGACCGGCGCCGGTTTGCCCGGCGTGGAAGAGTCACAGGCACTGAGCAACGCCAGCGCGCAGGCCAGCAACAATCCTTTGTTGAACATGAGATAGGAACTCTTGGGCAGCGTGTACGTGAGGGCAGCAACTATAGCGCAACGTCAGGTGCAGCACCCGGCGTTGCGCGCCAGGTCAGACCATGGTCGCGCTAAATGGTTGCCTGGTCGTTACACTGTGGCGATTCGTTAAAGGGGCCGCATTGCGTCCCTTCGCGGGCTTGCCCGCTCCCACAGGTTTGGCGCCGGCCGCAAGAGCAACACTTTCCTGTGGGAGCGAGCAAGCTCGCGAAGGGGCACACAGCGGCCCCAAAATCTCATGGAATGCACATGCCCCAACTCGCTGCCGACTGGCGCCACCGCCCCACCCACCGCAAGGTCTGGGCGCTGGCCGCGCCGATGATCCTGTCCAACATCTCGGTACCGCTGGTGGCGCTGGTCGACAGCACGGTCATCGGTCATCTCCCGCACGCCCACCAACTGGGCGCCGTGGCCGTGGGCGCCACCTTGTTCACCTTCATGGTCGGCCTGATGGGCTTCCTGCGCATGGGGTCCACCGGCTTCGCTGCTCAGGCCGCCGGCCGTGGCGACGGTGCAGCGTTACGCCAGGTACTGGTGCAAGGGCTGCTGCTGGCGGTCGGCTTCGCCCTGTTGATCGGCCTGCTGGCCCTGCCCTTCAGCCAGCTGGCACTCCATGCGATGCAACCCAGCGCAGCCCTGCAGCAATCCACCGAAGACTTCTTCCATACCCGCCTGCTTGGCCTGCCTGCGGCGCTGGCCAGTTACGCGCTGGTCGGCTGGTTCCTCGGCACCCAGAACGCCAGGGCGCCACTGGCCATCCTGCTGACCACCAACCTGCTGAACATCGCCTTGAACCTGTGGTTCGTGCTGGGCCTGGACTGGGGTGTACTGGGCTCGGCGCGGGCGTCGGTAATTGCCGAATGGAGTGCCGCCCTGCTCGGTTTGGCCCTGACCCGCCCGGCCCTGCGGGCTTACCCGGGGCAGATCGTGTGGGCAGCGCTCAAGCGCTGGCAGGCCTGGAGGCCACTGCTGGCGGTGAACCGCGACATCTTCCTGCGTAGCCTGGCACTGCAACTGGTGTTCCTGCTGATCACCGTGCAGGGCGCGCGTCTGGGTGAAGCGACCGTGGCGGCCAACGCCCTGTTGCTCAATGGCCTGCTACTGACGGCCTATGCGCTGGATGGGCTGGCCCATGCGGTGGAGGCCTTGTGCGGCCATGCCATTGGTGCCCGTGACCGCGACACTTTGCGCCGCTCGCTGGTGGTCGCTTGTGGTTGGTCACTGATCACCAGCGTGGGGTTTGCCGGGCTGTTCCTGCTGGGTGGGCACCTGTTCATCGACTTACAGACTGATATCGACAGTGTGCGGGCGGCGGCTTATCCGTATTTGCCCTACCTGGCGTTGCTGCCGTTGATCGCGGTGTGGAGTTACTTGCTGGATGGCTTGTTCATCGGCGCGACCCGGGCGCGGGAAATGCGTAATGCAATGCTGGTTTCGGTGTTGATTGCGCTGCCGGTGGCACTGGCCATGAGCGGGTTGGGCAACCATGGGTTGTGGATGGCGTTTCTTGGGTTCATGGGGTTGCGGGCGGTGACGTTGGGGTGGGTTGGATGGAAACTGAAACTGGAGGGCAAGTGGGTCACAGGGCCCGGAAACACAATATGAAAAATATGCTCGATTGACTGCTTCCAAGCCTCAGGCCGATAAAGGCAGAACCCATGGAGGGGGCTCACACCAACGGCCTAAGAGCAAGGAGCCATCATGTACCCTCCACCCGCGCCATCAGGTGTCTCAGTACTTAGCAACATGCACGCTGCAAGCAAAGAGCGTAACTACTTTAAAAATGGCGGCAGTGCTTTTCTAGTGTCGTGGTTCTATTCGAAGGTTCGTAATCGAGGCGAGTGGGATTACAAGCAACAGGGAAGGCAATATGAGGCTTTAGGTAATTTCAATTATGGTGCAACTGGAACTGCTGCTGGCCTTTCGGAGGAATTCCTGTTGAGGGGGGCGGGATGGGCACAGAGCCGCGCGGGGACCAGTAATTCAGCATTTGGATCATGGTGGGGCAGCTCCCCTTATGGCGACGACCCCGAGGATCAGGAATGGATCAAAAAAGGGATCGAATATGCCAAATCATACGGGTATTAGATGGCTGATTGCTTGCCTGCTTCTGCTTATCCTCGGTCAAACCCTATGGATCTTCTCCAGAGATGCAAGGCCTGTGTTGACCAAGATTGTTTCTGAAACTCCAATTGGCAAGCAGAGTGCCATTTATGAGGTGCTCAGCGATGCTGGTGGGGCGACAGTGCCGCTGACCTACTTGTACTTTGTGGCTGAAAAACAACAGCACGATGATCGGGTCTTGAAGGGCCTTGAAAGGCTGACGCCTTTCCTGGTCACTCGCCAATCGGGCGCCGTGCTGCACGTGGAGGGCCTGAAAATAACGGCGCGGACTGAGGAGCAGGTCTACAGCTATTCGAGTACCACTCTTCTCGAAGAGGGTGGCGCAGTATTGCCCATTACAATCGAACTCACCGCGACGGCTCACCGAGAGTGATAGTCAAAGGGGCCGCGCAACGGCCCCTTTGCATTTCAGGAGGACAGGTACGAAGACCGGGTCAACCCCAGGCGCAAGGCATCCAGATACTGGGTCCGCTCACGCGCAGTGATCTTGGCGCTGGCGACCTTGTCGCGGTAATGCGTCATCAACTCTTCCGGCGACAGGTGCACGTAGCGCAGCATGTCTTCGATGGTGTCGTGGGTCTCGATACCCGCGTGGTACACACTGCCGTCGGCATTCTGGTAGATGTTCACCGAGTCGGTGTCACCGAACAGGTTGTGCATGTCACCCAGGATTTCCTGGTAGGCACCCACCAGGAACACGCCCAGCAGGTAATCCTCGCCCTCCTTCACCGCATGCACCGGCATGCTGGTTTCGATGCTCTGCTCGTCAACGTACTGGTTGATCTTGCCGTCGGAATCGCAAGTCAGGTCCTGCAATACCGCACGCCGCATCGGCTCTTCGTCCAGGCGGTGCAGCGGGATGATCGGCAGGACCTGGCCGATGGCCCAGGTGTCAGGCAGGCTCTGGAACACCGAGAAGTTGCAGATGTACTTGTCGGCCAGCTTGTCGTTCAGCTCGTCCAGCACCTGGCGGTGCGAGCGCTGGCGGGCTTTCAGCGAGTTGTGCAGACGGCGGCACACGGCGAAATAGCACTGCTCGGCCAAGGCTTTCTCGCCCAGGCTGATCTTGCCATCAGCGTACTGCGCGGCCACATCACCCATGTAGTGGGTGGCGCGCCAGTAGGTCTCGGTGACCATCTCGATGTCGGTCGGGCCAAGCAGGTCGACCAGCCACTGCACGGTCTCGGGCAGGGCTTCCTTGTTCTCGATGGTCGGTACGTCGTCATTGTGTTTCTCGACGTCGGTCACCTGGATCACCAGCATGGCGTGGTGCGCGGTCAGCGAACGGCCACTCTCCGAGAAGATGTGCGGGTGCGGCAGGCCCTGTGCGTCGCAGAACTCCTTGAGCATGCCCACCACCACGCCGGCGTAGTCGTCCATGTCGTAGTTGATCGAGCTGGCATTGCGCGAGTGAGTGCCGTCGTAGTCCACACCCAGGCCGCCACCCACGTCGATGTGGTCGACCGGCAGGCCCAGCGCACGCAGTTCGCCGTAATAACGGATGGCTTCCTTGAAACCGTGCTGGTAGTCAGCCAGGTTGGCGATCTGCGAACCCATGTGGAAGTGCAGCAGGCGGATGCCCTGATCCAGGCCCGCATCGCGGAAGCGCTGCACCACCGAAAGCAACTGGGCGGCGGACAAACCGAACTTGGACTTCTCGCCACCGGTGTCGGCCCACTTGCTCGAGGCCAGCGACGACAGGCGAACGCGCAGGCCAACCTGTGGTTTCACCTTGAGCTCGGCAGCCTCTTCGATCACCAGGGCCACTTCCGACTCTTTCTCGATGACGATGAACACATTGTGGCCAAGCTTCTGACCCATCAGCGCCAGGCGAATGAACTCACGGTCCTTGTAGCCGTTGCAGACGATGGTGCCGCCCTTCGGCGCCAGCGCCAGCACTGCCAGCAACTCAGGTTTGGAGCCGGCTTCCAGGCCGATGGAAACGTTTTGCGTGGCGATGATGTTTTCCACCACCGCTTCCTGCTGGTTGACCTTGATCGGGTACAGCGCGGTGTACTGGCTCTGGTATTCCAGGCGCGCGATGTTGGCGTCGAAGGCACCGGTCAGCTGGCGCACACGGTCCTGCAGAATGTCAGGGAAGCGCACCAGCAAGGGCAGCGACAAGCCGCTCTGGCGCAGTTCGTCGACCTGTTCGAACAGGTCGATCGGAGCACTTTGAGGGCCGTTGGGGCGTACTTCGACGCGCCCGGCTTCATTGATCGCGAAATAGCCAGCGCCCCAATGGCGGATGCCATAAACACTGCGGCTGTCAGCCACGGTCCATTGGCTACCATCGTCTTTGCGTGTGCGTCGTACGGACATTCAAGTCCCCTATAAATAAGTCGAAGACACTGCCCGCAGGCAGCGGGGCGAGTGTAAAAGCTGAAAATGACGATTCATCCGTGCTCAGGCATAGACTCTGACCACGGGAACGAGTTTAGAAAGCGCTGGGCAAAAAATCGTGCGATGGCCTCAGCCGCCGGACTTTTTCGCCTTGAAACCCTGTTTGGTCAGCTCGCCGATCAACAGCTCGACATGGTCGCCCTGGATCTCGATAACCCCGTCCTTCAGGGCGCCGCCGGTACCGCAGCGGCGCTTGAGCGTGGTCGCCAGCTCCTTGAGCTGGTCGGGCGGCAGCGGCACGCCGGTGACAGTGGTCACGGTCTTGCCGCCACGGCCTTTGCTTTCGCGGCGCACGCGGGCAATGCCGTCGCCTTCGGGGATGATTTGCTGCTTGCAGGTGCAGGCGTCCACCGGCTGGCCACAGTCGGGGCAGTGCCGACCGGCGTCGGTGGAGTACACGAGACCGCCAAGGGCGGAAAAGGAAGAAGCTTTCTTGGCCACTTTTGTTCCTCGGTGCTGAGGACAAAAACTGGTCGTGCCTTGGGGTTGAGGCCGACCGCGAAGCCCCACTCTGGCAGGGGCGGCGCTACTGCTGCAAGAATTGCGGCAGCCCGAAAAGGGCGCGCAGTGTAACGATAAATACGCCGGTTGTGTAGGAGGGGGTTTACCCGCGAACAAGGGCAAAGCCCTTGCCCTGCGAAACGGGTGTCTGGGCCGGTATTTCGCGGGCAAACCCGAGCCTACAAAGTGGCCTTATAGCGCTGCAACGCCGCCAACGAGTCCGGGCAATAAGGCTTGCTCAGGCTTTCCTGCTCAGCCTGTTCCAGACCGATGAAGCGCGCTTCAATAACCTCTTCCGGCTGCAACCGCAACGGCGCATCCGACACCGCCGAATATACCGCACACCACAAGCGGTTATCCGGCTGGTCGAAGTAGAACCGCTCGTGAAAGCGCAGCTCGGCGCCCTCGATGCCCAGCTCTTCGGCCAGCTCGCGCGCGGCCGACTCGGCATACGCTTCCCCGGCCGTGACCATGCCGCCCGCCGCCACATCCCAATACCCGGGGTACAGCGCCTTGCTCAGGGTACGCCGGTGTACACACAATTCACCGGCACTGTTGAACAGCAGAATGAACGTGCAGCGACCGATCAGGCCACGCTCGCGCAGCTCGGCACGGGGCAAGGCGCCCAGTACCTGGTCGGTTTCGTCCACCCAGGTGACCAGCTCGCGGTCGGAAGCCGCCCGATGGGCGGCCTCGGTTGGGCTGATAGCCATCATCAACCCTGCGACAGCAGCTGACGCAGATCGATAACCGCAGCGTTGGCCCGGGAAATGTAGTTGGCCATGACCAACGAGTGGTTGGCCCACATGCCGAAGCCACTGCCGTTGAGCACCATCGGGCTCCACAGCGGCTCTTGCGAGGCCTCCAGCTCACGGATGATCTGACGCACGCTGACGGTGGCATTCTTCTTCGCCAGCACGTCGGCGAAGTCCACCTCGATGGCACGCAGCAGGTGCGACAGCGCCCAGGCTTGGCCACGGGCTTCATAGAACACGTTGTCGATCTGCAGCCATGGGGTTTCCACCAGCTCCTCATCCACCTGCGGCGCCTGGCCGGCAACGACCGACTCGGTCTTCAGCGTGGTGTTGAGCTTGACCCGGCCAACGCTGGCCGACAGGCGCTGCGACAGCGAGCCCAGGCGGGTGGCCACGTCACCCAGCCAGTTGTTCAGGTTGTCGGCGCGGGTATAGAAGATAGCGCCCTTGTCCCCGGCAGCCAGACGGGTCTGGTAGCGGGTCAGCGACTTGATGCCCTCTTCGAACTCCGACTCGCTCGATGGCAGAATCCAGCTCTTGTTGTCGAAGTTGAAGCGCGGCTCGGCCTTGGCCAGGTCGGCGTCTTCGGTGGACTGCGACTGCGAACGGGCGAAGTCTTTACGCAGGGCACGGGACAGGTCACGGACCTGGACCAGCACGCCATATTCCCAGCTTGGCATGTTGTCCATCCACAGCCCTGGCGGGAAGCGGTCGTTGGAAATGTAGCCGCCCGGCTTGTTCAGCAAGGTGCCGGCCACGGTCTTGAGGGTTTCGACGGTGGTATAGCCCACCACCATCTGCTGGCCAGTACGTTCGGCTGCGGCCTGGGCGTTTTGCTGCACCGGGAACAGAGCAGGCTCCTGGCTCCAGTACCAGCCCAGGCCGATACACACCAGCAGGTACAACCCGATCAGGGTCCCCAGGGCACGGCTCCAAAGGCCGCCAAGGTAGCTACGGGCGGCAGCGCCGCGCCCGTCGACACGCTCACGGGGCTCGGCTTTGGCCTCGCGGTTTTTCCAGTCCAGCATGGCTTTGTCCTTAATCAGTCACGACGGTTCAGGGGCTTTGACCACAGGCCTGCGCTAGCGTGCCACGGGAAGCCCGAATGGCTGCACTATAAAGCAGACACCACCGTACGCATAAGCGACCATTCAGTCAGCAACTGAATATTCGTTCTGCCCGCTTTGTTGACGCAGGGCACTCACGCACGTGAAAAGAGCTGCTAGCATAGAGCCATCATTGCCCCTGCACATCCCAACCTATAAGTAGCCAGGACATGAGCCAAGCAGTCGAGCCGAGCCCGCAGTGCCCCGTCCAACAGCTGACGCGTAACGGCCTGCGCAAGGACGACCCGCTCGACCCGCTGCTGCTGCCCGTGCGCAAACCGGTGTATATCCTGCTGCAGGACCACGAGCGTGCCCAGCGCCTGGCCCAGCAACTGGAATTCTTTGGCCTGGTGGTGCAAGCGTTGCCCAGCACAGCGGCGTTTCTCGCCTCGATCAGCGAGTACCCGTCTTCGGCCATCATCATGGATGTCGACTTCACCGGCGCCGGCCTGGGCTTGCTGCTGGCCGCCCAAGTGCAGCAGGGCCTGGCACGCGCCATTCCGTTGCTGTTCTTCAGCCATCACGAAGCCGACACCCCGACCCGCCTTGCCGCAGTACGCGCCGGTGGTCAGGACTTTCTCACCGGCAGCCTGGAAGCTTCCAGCTTGCTGGAAAAGGTCGAACTGCTGACCAACACCGCCCCGCACGATCCGTTGCGCGTGCTGATCATCGACGACTCGCGCACCCAGGCCCTGTACACCGAGCGTGTACTGGCCGGCGCCGGCATGCTCACCCGCAGCCTGACCGACCCGATCCGCACGATGGCCGAGCTTGCCGACTTCCAGCCTGACCTGATCATCCTCGACCTGTACATGCCGGCCTGCACCGGCCCGGAGCTGGCCAAGGTAATCCGCCACAGTGACCGTTATGTGAGCGTGCCGATCATCTACCTGTCTGCCGAGGACGACCTGGACAAGCAACTGGATGCCATGAGCGAAGGCGGTGATGACTTTTTGACCAAGCCGTTTCGCTCACGCCACCTGATCACTACCGTGCGCAACCGCGCCGCCCGCGCCCGCCATTTGAAGGCACGCATGGTCCGCGACAGCCTGACCGGGCTGTACAACCACACCCATATCCTGCAGCTGCTGGAAGACTGCAGCTTCCGCGCCCGCCGTGAGCAGCAGCCGTTGAGCTTTGCCATGCTCGACATCGACCACTTCAAAAAGATCAACGACCGCCACGGCCACCCCATGGGCGACCGAGTGATCAAGAGCCTTGCCCTATTCCTCAAGCAGCGCTTGCGCAAGACCGACTTCATTGGCCGCTACGGTGGCGAAGAGTTTGCCATCGTCATGCCCAATACCGCGCTGGACGCCGCACACAAGGTGCTGGACGAAATTCGCCGGCGCTTTGCCGAAATTCTCTACCCGGCGCAGCCGCGGGATTTGCAATGCACCTTCAGTGCAGGGGTGGTGCAACTGGACGAGGGGCTGGATGCACTGACCATGGCCAGTGCAGCGGACGAGGCGCTGTACCGGGCCAAGCATGCGGGGCGTAATTGCGTCGTTCGTGTAGAGCCCTGAGATTCGCACTCACTGTGCCAGCCTCACCAATAGAGGCACTGTGCCACTTTTTTTTCTGACACCAAGCCCCCGGCGTCATCACCCCGTCACAAAATCGCAATAACTTCAGGCGCCTACCTCTCACCTGCGCAGGAAATTCGCGGCTATGCGCCTGAAGTGGCTGACCAATTTCAACACCCTGTTGCTGGTGACCGTGTGTATCGCCTTGGGCGCCACCCTGTGGTGGTCGCAGCGCGCCCTCGAGCGCCCCTACCAGCTGATGGAGCGCTATCTGGGCCTGTCTCAGCAGTTCCAGAACCAGACGGCGCGCAATATCCAGGCCTACCTGGGCAGTGGCGATGCCCTGCGTCAGGCCGCAGCCATGGAGGCGACCCAGCAGTTGCAGGCCGCACTGACGGATTGGCCCGTAGAGCTGGCCGAGAAGTTGCGCCCCAGCCTGGATAGCCTGCAGGCCTTCACCGCCAACGAACTGCTGGCCGCCGGTAAGCTGGCCGGCGACCCACAAGCCCTGCTGCTGCAAGCCGAGCGGGAGCTGGGGGCGAACTTCGAGCAGATGGCCAGCTATGCCCGCGACAGTGGCAACGCCGAGGCCAATCGCTACTTGCTGCCCTTGCTCGACGCCACCCTGCACCTGGGGCGGCTGTCATTGGCTCGCGACAAGCTGGTCAGCAGCGGCCGCCCGGAGCTGGCCGACGAGGTGGAGCGCGAGCTGCAACTGATCCGCGCCCAGGCCCAAACGGTCGACGGCCTGCCACTGCTCGGCGTAACCCGCACTGCCGAATCCGGTGCCGACGACTTCGCTGCAATGATGGGCCTGGAATCCCGGGCCAGTGCCCAGCAGGAAGACATTGCCGTAGGCCTGAAGCGTGAATTGCAAAGCCTGCTCAACCGCTACCCGGCCGAACTGCAACGCACCCGCGAACAGATCGAGCGCCGCGTCGCGCTGGCCACCACCACCGGCCAGCACCTGGAAGCCGTACAACAGGCCATCGCCGCGCTGGAACCCGAAGTGCGCGGCCAGCATGCGAAAATCGCTGCCGAGGTGCGCATTATCCAAGGCCTCATGATCGGCCTGATCCTGCTGATCGCCCTACTGATCGACACGCTGCAACGGCGCCTGGCCCGTACCCTGACCGGACTGGCCCCGGCCCTGTCGTGCTGGGCCGAGGGCGACTTCGCCCAAGCCATCGCCCTGGGCAAGACCAACCGCGAACTGCACGACATCCAGGAGTCGCTCAACCGCCTGCGTCAGTACCTGGTGGAGCTGGTCGGCACCATCCGCCATAACGCCGAGCAGGTGGCCGGCAGCAGCCACGCCCTGGCCGGCATGAGCGCTGCGCTGCACGGCGGCGCCGAGCGCCAGGCCGGCGATACCGGGCAGATCCGCGATGCCTTGGGCGAGCTGGAAGCGACCATTCAACAAGTGGCTGGTGATGCCAGCGCAGCCGCCGAGGCCAGCCGCGATGCCGGGCGTGCGGTGGAACAAGGCCAGGCGGTAATCGGCCAAAGCCTGTCGGGCTTGCGTGAGCTGGTCGATGAAGTGCAAGGCAACGCCCGCATGATCGAACAATTGGCGGAGGAGTCGGCCACCATTGGCGGGGTACTGACGGTGATCCGCGCGATTGCCGAGCAGACCAACCTGCTGGCACTGAATGCCGCGATCGAAGCGGCCCGTGCCGGCGAGATGGGCCGTGGCTTTGCCGTGGTCGCCGATGAGGTACGCTCGCTGGCCCAGCGCACCACGGGGGCTACCGGCGAAATCCAGGCGTTGATCGACCGCTTGCAGCAGGCCGCCAGAAGTTCGGTGGCGGGGATGCGCGCGCAACTGGAACATGCCGAGGCCACGGCCAACCAAGCCCAGGCGGCGGATGGGGCACTGGATGAGATTGTCTGTGCCATTCGTACGATTGCCGATACGGCGGTGCGGATTGCCGATGTCACGGCGCAGCAGAGTGGCGCGGTGAGCGAGATTCGTGACCACAGCGAGCGGATTCACGCGTTGGGTGAAGACAACCTGCAGCGCATTGGCGAGGGGCGTGAACAGGGCGAACAGCTGCTGAGCCTGGGCGGTGAGCTGAACCGGGCCGTGCGAGCGTTCAGGGTCTGAGTCAGCGGGGTGGTCGCCAGGACAGGTGTAGCAGTTGGGTGGTGTTTGACGGGACATGTGCTGCGCCTGGGAGATCGAGCGCCGCCCGCGCGGCGCTTCGCGGGTAAACCCGCTCCTACGTTTGTTTCGGGCCAATTATTCCTGCGCATCCGTTATCATGCCGAGCACGTTCCACCTCGCGAGTCCGCCATGCGTCGCCTGTTTTTCATGCTGTTCCTGCTGCTGGCCAGCCCTGCCTTCGCCGCAGGCCTGCTCGACAACCGCCCAAGCGCCACCCTTGGCGCCGCTTCGCTGGCCAACAACGCCGACTTTCTGCCGGTACACGAGGCCTTCAAGCTCAACCTGGTCCAGGCCGATGCGCAAACCATCAAGCTGCGCTTCGTCGCCACCGATGGCTACTACCTCTACCGCCACCGCTTCCAGTTCCACACGGAACCGGCCGACATCACCCTGGGCACGCCGAACATCCCCAAGGGTGAGGCCAAGCACGATGAATTCTTCGGCGACGTCGAGGTGTACCACGGCGTGCTCGATATCGAGTTGCCACGCAAAGACCCACGCGCCTTCACCCTGCTGGTGGGCTACCAGGGTTGCGCCGACAAGGGCCTGTGCTACCCGCCGGAAACCGCACGCCTGAGTATCGATGGCGAGGGCGTTGCAAACACGCCAGCCACCCGCGAACACGGCTGGAACTGGAAGTCGCTGCTGCTGTTCTTCCTCGCTGGGGTCGGCCTGACCTTCACCCCCTGCGTCCTGCCAATGTT
This sequence comes from Pseudomonas sp. NBRC 111139, assembly GCF_001753955.1. NCBI lineage: Bacteria > Pseudomonadati > Pseudomonadota > Gammaproteobacteria > Pseudomonadales > Pseudomonadaceae > Pseudomonas > Pseudomonas sp. NBRC 111139. The sequence continues at coordinate 100,434 of NZ_BCBP01000022.1, read as the reverse complement.
ACCGATCCTTTCCGGTGTGGTGCTGCGCGGCCAGGTTGGTGGCGTGCGCGGCCTGGCGCTGTCGCTGGCCTACGTGCTGCCAATGGCCGCCAGCTTCGCGGTGCTCGGCGCACTGATGGGCCTGTTCGGCGCAAGCCTGAACCTGCAGGCGCGCCTGCAGTCGGCCTGGGTGCTGGTACCTTTCGCGCTGTTTTTCGTGGTGTTCGCCCTGGCCATGTTCGGCCTCTTCGAACTGAGGCTGCCCCAGGCCCTGAGCAACCGCCTGAACAACGTCGCCAACCACACCCGCGGCGGCTCGCTGCTGGGTGCAGCAGTGCTCGGTGTACTCTCCAGCTTGCTGGTTTCTCCATGTGTATCGGCCCCCCTGGCCGGTGCCTTGCTCTATATCAGCGCCAGCGGCGATGCCCTGGGTGGCGCGCTCAAGCTGTTCACCCTGGGTTTGGGCATGGGTGCGCCACTGCTGCTGGTGGCCACCGGTGGCGCGGCCTGGCTGCCCAAAAGCGGCCCATGGATGAACACGGTGAAAAACGCCATTGGCGTACTGCTGCTGGGGCTGGCCATCGGTTTGCTCAGCCGTGTACTGCCAGGCCCTGTGACCTTGCTGCTGGTCGGTTTCCTCGCCGCGGGTGTGGCACTGTTCCTCGGCGCGCTGGAATTCGTCGTCAAGACGGCGGCCCAGCGCCTGGCGCAACTGCTCGGCCTGGCCTTGCTGGTGTACGCGCTGGCTTGCTGGTACGGCGCACTCACTGGCCAGGGCGACCCACTGCGCCCACTGCCGGGGGCGTCACTGGCCGCCAGCGGCAGCCTCCCGACGGCAAAAGCCGATGCCTGGCAGACCATCACCACACCTGATGCTCTGGACGCCGCCTTGGCGCAGGCCCAGGCCGCCGGCCAGCCAGTGCTGCTGGACTGGTACGCCGACTGGTGCATCAGCTGCAAGGTGATCGAGCATGAGGTGCTCAATGCACCGCAGGTGCAAACACAGCTGGCCGGCTTCAAACTGCTGCGTTTCGACATCACCGACAGTAATGCCGAGCAACGCACGCTGCTCGACCGCTACCAGCTGTTCGGCCCCCCCGCCCTGCTGTTTTTTGCTGCGAACGGCAGCGAAATTACCGCTGATCGGGTGATTGGCGAGATAAATGCCGGTGAATTTGCGCAGATTCTGACGCGCGTGCGCGGCAAAGTCGGTCTATAACTTCCCGCGAGCCGGGAAAAATCCTGAAATGAGTGACCGGATTTAATTATTCGGTCACATACTTCGCGCGAACCTCGGACATCGTGCTGGCTATTGCCGGGAACTGGACACTTGCCGTTGCTTTACGGCACACTCGCCGCGCTGTGTCGAATTGCCCTACAAATCCAAGGAATCCGCAGATGGCAACGCTACTGGTGCTCCACGGCCCCAACCTCAACCTGCTCGGTACTCGCGAGCCAGGCCACTACGGCGCCGTGACCCTGGCTCAGATCAACCAGGACCTGGAGCAACGCGCCCGCGCCGCAGGCCACCATCTGCAGTACCTGCAGAGCAATGCCGAATACGAACTGATCGACCGCATTCACGCCGCACGCAACGAGGGTGTGGACTTCATCCTGATCAATCCGGCTGCTTTCACCCACACAAGCGTCGCATTACGTGACGCATTGCTTGCGGTGAGCATCCCATTCATCGAAGTGCACCTGTCCAACGTGCACAAACGCGAACCGTTCCGTCACCACTCCTACTTTTCCGATGTTGCCGTAGGGGTGATCTGCGGTCTGGGCGCCAGCGGTTATCGCCTGGCCCTGGAGTCCGCGCTGGAACAACTGGCTGCCAACGCACAGCCCAAATGATGAAAACCCTGGCCTAAGTGGGCCGGGGTTCGAGAGAAACGTTTCAGATACGTTTTTTTGTATTTCGCCCCCTGACCGAACCTTTGGGAGTTGATGATTAATGGATATCCGTAAAGTCAAGAAACTGATCGAGCTGCTGGAAGAGTCTGGCATCGACGAACTGGAGATCAAGGAAGGCGAAGAGTCGGTCCGTATCAGCCGTCACAGCAAGACCCCAGCTGCCCAGCAGTTCTACGCACCGGCGCCTATGGCCGCCGCCCCTGCCGCTGCGCCGGTTGCCGCTGCTGCGCCAGCCGCCGAAGCCACTGCTGCCGCCCCGGCCCTGAAAGGCACCGTGATCCGTTCGCCAATGGTAGGTACCTTCTACCGCAAGCCTTCGCCGACCTCGCCTAACTTCGCTGAAGTTGGCCAGTCCGTGAAGAAAGGCGACACTCTGTGCATCGTCGAAGCCATGAAGATGATGAACCACATCGAAGCCGATGTTGGCGGTGTCATCGACGCCATCCTGGTAGAAGACGGCCAGCCGGTTGAGTTCGACCAGCCGCTGTTCACCATCGTTTGAATCGCGGAGAGCCAACGATGTCTGGGAAGCTCGAAAAAGTCCTGATCGCCAACCGCGGGGAAATTGCCCTGCGGATCCTGCGTGCCTGCAAAGAGCTGGGCATCAAGACCGTCGCCGTGCACTCCACTGCCGACCGTGAACTGATGCACCTGGGCCTGGCAGACGAGTCGGTCTGCATCGGCCCTGCATCGTCGAAGGATTCCTACCTGCACATCCCGGCGATCATCGCTGCCGCCGAAGTGACTGGCGCCACCGCGATTCACCCGGGTTACGGCTTCTTGGCTGAAAACGCCGATTTCGCCGAGCAGGTGGAAAAATCCGGTTTCGCCTTCATCGGCCCGAAAGCCGACACCATTCGCCTGATGGGCGACAAGGTTTCGGCCAAGGACGCGATGATCAAGTCGGGCGTACCGACCGTACCGGGCTCCGATGGCCCGCTGCCGGAAGACGAAGAAGTCGCCCTGGCGATTGCCCGTGACGTCGGCTACCCGGTGATCATCAAGGCCGCCGGTGGCGGTGGTGGTCGCGGCATGCGCGTGGTGCACAAGGAAGAGGACCTGATTTCCTCGGCCAAGCTCACCCGTACCGAAGCCGGTGCTGCCTTCGGCAACCCGATGGTTTACCTGGAGAAGTTCCTGACCAACCCACGTCACGTGGAAGTGCAGGTACTGTCCGACGGCCAGGGCAACGCCATTCACCTGGGCGACCGTGACTGCTCGCTGCAGCGCCGTCACCAGAAGGTCCTGGAAGAAGCACCAGCCCCGGGCATCGATGAGAAAGCCCGCCAGGAAGTGTTCAAGCGCTGCGTCGATGCGTGCATCGAGATCGGCTACCGTGGTGCGGGTACTTTCGAGTTCCTGTACGAAAACGGCCGCTTCTACTTCATCGAGATGAACACCCGCGTGCAGGTTGAGCACCCGGTGTCGGAGATGGTCACTGGCATCGACATCGTCAAGGAGATGCTGAGCATCGCCGCTGGCAACAAGCTGTCGTTCCGCCAGGAAGACGTAGTGATCCGCGGCCACTCGCTGGAGTGCCGGATCAACGCCGAGGACCCGAAGAAGTTCATCCCGAGCCCAGGCAAGGTGAAGCACTTCCACGCCCCGGGCGGCAACGGCGTACGCGTCGATTCGCACCTGTACAGCGGTTATTCGGTTCCGCCGAACTACGACTCGCTGATCGGCAAGCTGATCACCTACGGCAAGGACCGCGACGAAGCCATGGCGCGCATGCGCAATGCCCTGGACGAGATCGTCGTCGACGGCATCAAGACCAACATCCCGCTGCACCGCGACCTGGTGCGTGATGAAGGCTTCTGCAAAGGCGGCGTCAACATTCACTACCTCGAGCACAAACTGGCCAACCAGGAGTGATCGTGTAGTGTGATGTACCAGAACCCCGGCCCTGTGCCGGGGTTTTTATTGCCTGCCTGAAGCTGGGGCCGCGTTGCGGCCCTATCGCGACACAAGGCCGCTCCCACAGGGATCGCGCCCGCTTTTAGAAATTGAGCAAGACAGTTGCTCCCACAGGTTGCGCGCATGCCTCAGGACTGACGCCGTCCTTGTGGGAGCGGCCTTGCGTCGCAAAAGGGGCGCAGCGCGCCCCCAGGGCTCTACCCCTTCATCCGCGGCATGTCGATGCGATGCTCATGCACTCGCCGATAAAGCGTCGCCCGCGAAATACCCAAAGCCCGCGCCGCATCAGCCGGCTTCCAGCGATGGCGAATCAGCGCGTCCAGCAACAACTGCCGTGCCGGGCACGACACCCCGCTTTCAGCCGAGCCAACCGCTTCACCGCGCACCTCCTGCGGCAGATCCTGAAGCCGCACCTGCCCGCCTTCACTCACCGCACAGGCATACCGCAACACCTGCCGCAGTTGGCGCAAATTGCCCGGCCAGCGATAAACCAGCAGCGCCTGCAGCGCGTCATCCGCCAACACCACCTCCACCCCGCAGGCCGCAGCCTCTTCGGCCAGCAACTGGTGAATCAGCCCCAGCCGGTCATCACGCTCACGCAAGGGGGGTAGCTCGAAACGGGCATTGGCCAGGCGGAAGTACAAGTCTTCACGAAATCGCCCGTCCTCCACCATCGCCGCCAAATCGCGATGGGTCGCACAGATCACCTGAATATCCACCCGCTCCCGCCGCGCCGCCCCCAGCGGCGCCACCTCGCCCTCCGCCAGCACCCGCAGCAGGCGGGTTTGCAGGTTCAGCGGCATGTCCCCGATCTCGTCGAGGAACAGCGTGCCGCCATCGGCCTGCTGCAACAGCCCTTGCATGCCTTTGCTGGAAGCACCGGTGAAGGCCCCGGCCACATAGCCGAACAACTCGCTCTCGATCAGGGTTTCCGGAATGGCCGCGCAGTTAAGGGTAACGAACGGGCCATCACAGCGCTGGCTTTGCTGGTGCAGCTGGCGGGCGAATACCTCCTTGCCGGCTCCGGTCTCACCCAGTACCAGCACCGCCAGGTTGCAGTCCTTGACCCGCGTGGCCAACCGCAGGTGTTGCTCGATACGGGTGTCCTGGGCCTGGCGCAAAGGCTGCGCACGCTGGCGTTGCTGCGGTGCGCTGACCCGGCCATACAAACCGCCCAGACCAGGCAGGCGCTGAGCGGACGACGCGCTCACCCGGCGCAGTTGGTCGATGTCGAACAGTTCGCCAATATGCTCAGGCAAGCGCCCCAGGCGCTCCACCAACCGTTGCCGCGCCAGGCTGTTGATTGCCTGCAAGCGGCCATCGGCATCCCAGGCCAGCAGGTAATCGGGTTGGCTCTCCACATAGCCCGGCGTGCCATGCGCGCGCATCACCCAGTGGCCCTGGGCGCTGTGCATAAAGAAAGCGTTTTCGATTTCGCGGGCGGTCTGCTCGACCAACTGGCGGATCAGGTGCTGGCTGCGCCGATCATCCGGCGACTGCAAGGCCGACACATCGACCACGCCCAACAACTCGCCCAACGGGTCGAACACCGGCGCCGCTGTGCAGGTCAGGCCGATGAAGGCGGCGCGAAAGTGATCGCGCTTGTGCACCGTGACCGGGGCCTTGCTGGTCAGCACCGCCGCCACACCGCATGTGCCCTCCTCGCCCTCCGACCAGCAGGTCCCCAGATACAGCCCGGCCTTGCGACAGTCGTTGCGGATGGCCGACTCGACCCGGTAATCGATGGTGCGCCCCTGGGCATCGGTAAGCAGCACGCAGTAGTCAGCGCCGCGCACCCGTTCGTGCAAGCGCGCCACGGCATCGCTGGCGATGCGCAGGAACAGCTCGGCGCGTTCGCGGCATTCGTTGAGCAGGCTTTGGGAAAGGATACGCGGCCCCTGCTGGGAACCGGGGTCGAGGCGGTACACATCCATGGAGCGACGCCATGAATCGAGGATCAGCGGTGGTACCGGCGCCTGCGGCAGGCGGTCGGCATTCTTCAACACCCTGCTGACGCAGTCCACATGGGCTCGGGAGTTCGCGGCAAGCATTCAGGCCCTCCGGTTCTCGTTGCTGTTTTTATCGTTGTCCGGCCATTAAGCGCCTCTGGGCATGCCCCGACAAGCACTGTGTGATTACCGGCTGGCTTGAGACGCAGCGTCTCAGCGTCTCGGCAACGCTGGCCCGGCGCTGGCACCCGGCGTCTCGCCGCCACACCCGTGAAGACCTGCCCGAACACGACCAGAACCCTCTAGCCCGGCCACTTCAGCCATCGCGAAGAAAGCTGGCACCCCGCTTGCTCCTGCCCTTGCAAACAAAAATACGAGGTGCGCCATGCCGCTACCCGCCCCGATTGTCGGGATCATTGCCAACCCTGCCTCTGGCCGCGACCTGCGCCGCCTGACCGCCAATGCCGGGCTCTATTCAAGCACCGACAAGGCCTCGGCTATCCAGCGCCTGCTGGCCGCTTTCGGCGCCACCGGCATTGGCCAGGTGTTGTTGCCCAGCGACATGACCGGCATCGCTGCCGCAGTGCTCAAGGCCAGCCAGGGCCCAGGGGCCCGTGACCAGCACTGGCCGGCCATCGAGATCCTCGACCTGCCACTGAGCCAGACCGTGGCCGATACCCGCCTGGCTACCCGGCGCATGGTCGAGCGCGGCGTGGCGATGATCGCCGTGTTGGGCGGTGATGGCACCCACAAGGCGGTCGCCGCCGAGGCCGCTGACGTGCCGCTGCTGACCCTGTCCACCGGCACCAACAACGCCTTCCCCGAACTTCGTGAAGCCACCAGCGCGGGCCTGGCCGGTGGCCTGCTTGCCAGTGGCCGGGTACCGGCCAGCATCGGCTTGCGCCGCAACAAACGCTTACTGGTGAACGTGCCTGAACAACAGCTGGCCGAATGGGCCTTGGTCGAGGTGGCCGTGTCGCCGCAGCGCTTCATCGGTGCCCGTGCGCTCAGCCGCAGCGAGGACCTCTGCGAAGTCTTCGCCTGCTTCGCCGAACCCCACGCCATCGGCCTGTCGGCCCTGTGCGGTCTGTGGTGCCCGGTGTCACGGCAAGACCCGCACGGCGCCTGGGTACGCCTGGCCCCCGACGCCGAACAGGCGCTGTTGGCGCCGTTGGCGCCCGGCCTGCTGCAAGCCTGCGGCATCACGGCCTGCGGTCCGCTGACACCCGGCGTCGCCCAGCGCCTGAGCCTCGCCAGCGGCACCCTGGCCCTGGACGGCGAACGCGAAATCGAATTTGCCGAGCATGACACCCCCACCATCACCCTCGACCACCAAGGCCCACTCAGTGTGGACGTCGAGGCCGTGCTGGCGCATGCCGCCCGCCACCACCTGCTGGCCGTCCCGCGCGGCCACCGGCTGCACCCTGCAAACCCGTGTTGAGACAACCCCGGAGAACAACAAGATGTCCAATCAACTCAGTACTGATCAACTGCTGCATGCCTATGAAGTCATGCGGACCATCCGCGCCTTCGAAGAACGCCTGCATGTGGAGTTCGCCACCGGCGAAATTCCCGGCTTCGTCCACCTGTATGCCGGCGAAGAAGCCTCTGCAGCCGGGGTCATGGCCCACCTGCGCGACAGCGACTGCATTGCCTCGACCCACCGCGGCCATGGCCACTGCATCGCCAAAGGCGTGGACGTGTACGGCATGATGGCCGAGATCTACGGCAAGAAAACCGGCGTGTGCGGCGGCAAGGGCGGCTCGATGCACATTGCCGACCTGGAAAAAGGCATGCTCGGTGCCAACGGTATCGTCGGCGCCGGCGCACCACTGGTGGCCGGGGCGGCGCTGGCGGCCAAGCTCAAGGGCCGCGATGACGTGTCGGTAGCCTTCTTCGGCGATGGGGCATCCAACGAGGGCGCCGTGTTCGAGGCCATGAACATGGCGTCGATCATGAACCTGCCCTGCATCTTCGTGGCCGAGAACAACGGCTACGCCGAGGCCACTGCCTCCAACTGGTCCGTAGCCTGCGACCACATTGCCGACCGCGCTGCCGGCTTCGGCATGCCAGGGGTCACCATCGACGGTTTTGACTTCTTTGCCGTCTACGAGGCCGCCGGCGCTGCCATCGAGCGCGCCCGCTCCGGGCAAGGGCCGTCGCTGATCGAGGTCAAGCTCAGCCGTTACTACGGCCATTTCGAAGGCGATGCGCAAACCTACCGCGCCCCTGATGAAGTGAAGAACCTGCGCGAATCCCGCGACTGCCTCATGCAATTTCGCAACAAGACCACCCGCGCCGGCCTGCTCACGGCCGAGCAACTGGACGCCATCGACGCCCGCGTCGAGGACCTGATCGAAGACGCCGTACGCCGCGCCAAATCCGATCCCAAGCCACAGCCCGCCGACCTGCTCACCGACGTCTACGTCGCCTACCCCTGAGCCGCGGATTACAAGAACAACAGGAGAACCACCATGGCAAGAAAGATCAGCTACCAGCAGGCCATCAACGAAGCCCTGGCCCAGGAAATGCGTCGCGACAGCACAGTGTTCATCATCGGCGAAGACGTCGCCGGCGGTGCCGGTGCGCCCGGCGAGGATGACGCCTGGGGTGGCGTGTTGGGCGTGACCAAAGGCCTGTATCACCAATTCCCCGGCCGCGTGCTTGACGCGCCGCTGTCGGAAATCGGCTACGTCGGCGCGGCCGTCGGTGCCGCCACCCAGGGCCTGCGCCCGGTGTGCGAACTGATGTTCGTCGACTTCGCCGGCTGCTGCCTGGACCAGATCCTCAACCAGGCCGCCAAGTTCCGCTACATGTTCGGCGGCAAGGCCGTGACCCCGCTGGTGATGCGCACCATGTATGGCGCCGGCCTGCGTGCGGCAGCCCAGCACTCGCAGATGCTCACTTCGCTATGGACGCACATCCCCGGCCTGAAGGTGGTGTGCCCATCCTCGCCTTACGATGCCAAGGGCCTGTTGATCCAGGCGATCCGCGACAACGACCCGGTGATCTTCTGCGAACACAAACTGCTGTACAGCATGCAGGGCGAGGTGCCGGAAGAGGTGTACACCGTACCGTTCGGCGAAGCCAACTTCTTGCGCGATGGCGACGACGTGACCCTCGTTACCTACGGGCGCATGGTGCATGTGGCGCTGGAGGCGGCCAACAACCTGGCCCGCCAGGGCATCGACTGCGAGGTACTGGACTTGCGCACTACCAGCCCGCTGGACGAGGACAGCATTCTGGAAAGTGTGGAGAAGACTGGCCGCCTGGTGGTGATCGATGAAGCCAACCCGCGCTGCTCGATGGCTACCGACATCAGCGCGCTGGTGGCACAGAAGGCTTTTGCCGCACTCAAGGGGCCGATCGAAATGGTCACCGCGCCACATACCCCGGTGCCGTTCTCCGACGCCCTGGAAGACCTGTACATCCCTGACGCGGCGAAGATCGAAGCCGCCGTGCGCAAGGTGATCGAAGCCGCAAGGAGTGCCGCATGAGCCAGATCCATACCCTGACCATGCCCAAGTGGGGCCTGTCGATGACCGAGGGCCGGGTGGACACCTGGCTCAAGCAGGAAGGTGACGAAATCAGCAAGGGCGACGAAGTGCTGGACGTCGAGACCGACAAGATCAGCAGCAGCGTCGAAGCGCCGTTCAGCGGCGTGCTGCGCCGCCAGGTGGCCAAGCCGGATGAAACCCTGCCCGTCGGCGCACTGCTGGCGGTGGTGGTCGAAGGCGAAGCAGAAGAGGCCGAGATCGATGCCGTGGTACAGCGCTTCCAGGCCGAGTTCGTCGCCGAAGGCGGCGCCGACCAGAGCCAGGGGCCGGCCCCTCAGAAGGCGGAAGTCGGCGGGCGCCTGCTGCGCTGGTTCGAGCTGGGTGAAGGCGGCACACCGCTGGTGCTGGTGCACGGGTTTGGCGGTGACCTCAACAACTGGCTGTTCAACCACCCGGCACTGGCTGCCGAGCGGCGGGTCATCGCCCTCGACCTGCCGGGCCACGGCGAGTCGGCCAAGGCCCTGCAGCGGGGCGACCTGGATGAGTTGAGCGAAACCGTGCTCGCCCTGCTCGACCACCTGGACATCGCCAAGGCCCACCTGGCCGGCCATTCCATGGGCGGTGCCGTCAGCCTCAACGTGGCGCGCCTGGCCCCGCAGCGGGTGGCCAGCCTGAGCCTGGTGGCCAGCGCCGGTCTGGGCGAAGCGATCAACGGGCAGTACCTGCAAGGTTTCGTCACCGCGGCCAACCGCAATGCACTCAAACCGCAGATGGTGCAATTGTTTGCCGACCCGGCGCTGGTCACCCGGCAAATGCTGGAGGACATGCTCAAGTTCAAGCGCCTGGAAGGTGTGGACCAGGCCCTGCAGCAGCTGGCAGGGGCGCTCGCCGACGGCGACCGGCAGCGCCACGACTTGCGCGGGGTCCTTGGCAATCACCCGGCACTGGTGGTGTGGGGTGGCAAGGATGCGATCATCCCGGCCATCCACGCCGAGGGCCTGGAAGCCGAAGTACAGGTGCTGCCAGAGGCCGGCCACATGGTGCAGATGGAGGCGGCCGAACAGGTCAACCAGCAACTGCTCGCATTCCTGCGCAAGCACTAAGCCCTTTTCGTGAGCCTGGAGAACAACAATGAATGACCTGAGCCACACCCACATGCGCGCGGCCGTCTGGCATGGCCGCAACGATATTCGTGTCGAACAGGTACCTTTGCCGGCCGACCCTGCGCCGGGCTGGGTGCAGATCAAGGTGGACTGGTGCGGCATCTGCGGCTCCGACCTGCACGAGTATGTTGCCGGCCCGGTGTTCATCCCGGTAGAGGCCCCGCACCCGCTGACCGGCATTCAGGGCCAGTGCATCCTCGGCCACGAATTCTGCGGCCACATCGCCAAGCTTGGCGAAGGCGTGGAAGGCTATGCCGTAGGCGACCCGGTGGCGGCAGACGCCTGCCAGCATTGTGGTACCTGCTATTACTGCACCCATGGCCTGTACAACATCTGCGAACGCCTGGCGTTCACCGGCCTGATGAACAACGGTGCCTTCGCCGAGCTGGTCAACGTGCCCGCCAACCTGCTCTACCGGCTGCCGCAGGGCTTCCCTGCCGAAGCCGGGGCACTGATCGAACCGCTGGCGGTGGGTATGCACGCGGTGAAAAAGGCCGGCAGCCTGCTTGGGCAAACCGTTGTAGTAGTGGGGGCCGGCACCATCGGCCTTTGCACCATCATGTGTGCCAAAGCCGCGGGCGCAGCGCAGGTTATCGCCCTGGAAATGTCCTCAGCACGCAAAGCCAAGGCCAAAGAGGTAGGCGCCAACGTGGTGCTGGACCCCAGCCAGTGCGATGCCCTGGCGGAAATCCGCGCACTGACTGCAGGGCTGGGCGCCGATGTGAGTTTTGAGTGCATCGGCAACAAACATACGGCCAAGCTGGCCATCGACACCATCCGCAAAGCAGGCAAGTGCGTGCTGGTGGGTATTTTCGAAGAGCCCAGTGAGTTCAACTTCTTCGAGCTGGTGTCCACCGAGAAACAGGTGCTGGGGGCGTTGGCGTACAACGGCGAGTTTGCTGACGTGATTGCCTTCATTGCTGATGGTCGGCTGGATATTCGCCCGCTGGTAACCGGCCGGATCGGATTGGAGCAGATTGTCGAGCTGGGCTTCGAGGAACTGGTGAACAACAAAGAGGAGAACGTGAAGATCATCGTTTCACCAGGTGTGCGCTGATTGCACCTTGAAGGCAACGTGGCACCTGTGGGAGCGGGCGGGCCCGCGAAGAAGCAACACGGTCGAGGGCACCGGCTTCGCCGGTGTTCGCGGCTGAAGCCGCTCCTACAGGGCACGCGCAAGGTTCCAAGGCTGTGCGCCGACACAGGGGCTCGCTGTCTCAGGATCCCATTCTGCGTCATACTCGGCAGACCTATTGCCCGGTCATCGCCATGCGTCCATTGCTCCCCATTACCCTGGTCCTGCTGCTCGCCGCCTGTGGCGATGGCGAATCGCTGCTCCCGCCGGACGCACGGCTGCCTGACGGTGGGCGTTACCGGGGGCAGGTGGTCGATGGCCTGCTGCAGGGTGAGGGCCGGATCGACTACCCCAATGGCAGCTGGTACGCCGGCAGCTTCAAGGACGGCCAGTGGCACGGCCAGGGCGAATGGCATGGCCAGAACGGCGAGGTCTACCGCGGCCAGTTCGCCGAGGGGCTGTTTCAGGGCCTGGGCGAGCTGACCACCCTGGGCAGCCACTATAGCGGCACCTTCCGCCACGGCCGCCGCGACGGCGAGGGCACCCTCAAGCAAGCCGACCAGACCTACCGCGGCCAGTTCAAGGACGACCTGTACGACGGCGCAGGCCAACTGGAGCTGGCCGACGGCAGTCGCTACCAAGGCCTGTTCGCCAAGGGCAAGCCCAACGGCGCCGGGGTGCGCAGCGATGCCAGCGGCAACCAGTTCAGCGGCCACTTCGTCAACGGCCAGCTACAAGGCGCCGGCACCTACGACAGCGTTGATGGCGAGCAGTACATCGGCGAGTTCAAGGACAACCGCCTGGAGGGCCGAGGCCGCTACGAAAATGCCGATGGCGACGTGTGGATCGGTGAATTCAAGGACGGCTCGCTGATCGGCGAAGGCGAGTTGCTGGGCAGCGATGGCAGCCACTACAAGGGTGAGTTCGCCGACTGGCGTCTGTCGGGCCAGGGCAGCCTGCAACTGGCCGACGGCAGCAAGTACATCGGCGGTTTCCTGAACGATGCCTACCATGGCCATGGGCGGCTGATTCTGCCCAGTGGCAAGGTCGAAAGCGGAACATGGGCCAACGGCGTGCGCGTGCGCGACCAGAATGGCAAGCTGCTGCCAGACCCACTGGACCTGGCGTTGCTCAACCAGGGCCGGCTGCTGGACGAGGCGCTGGCGCGGGTACCTCGCTCGGCGCCACCGATCCAGCTGTATAGCCTGGTAGTGGCCGGCGATGGCCAGCAAAGCGTATTCCTGCGCGAAGCCGACTACGTCAGCAACCTGCTAAAGGTGCGCTTTGGCGCCCGTGGCCAAGTGACCCTGGTCAACCACCGCGACCACATGGCCACACGCCCCATGGCTACCCGCGAAAACCTCTCCCGCGCTGCCGCCACCCTGGCAGAGCGCAGCGGCCCCGAAGACCTGGTGTTCATCTACCTCACCAGCCATGGCAGCCAGGACCACCAGCTGGTGCTCGACCAGCCCCGTCTGCAACTGGCCGACCTGGCCGCTGACGAGCTGGCCACTGCCTTGGCGCCGCTGAAGGATCGCGACAAGGTAATCGTCATCTCCGCCTGCTATTCAGGGGGCTATATCGCTCCGCTCAAAGACGAGCGCACGCTCATCATGACCGCTGCCCGGGCCGACCGCGTCTCCTTCGGTTGCTCGGAGGAAGCCGACTTCACCTACTTTGGCGATGCCCTGTTCGCTGAAGCGCTGAACCAGACCGACGACCTGAAACAGGCGTTTGAACTGGCACGTGCCAGCGTTGCCGAAAGAGAACAAAGGGAAGGCTTCGAGGCCTCCGAGCCGCAGCTGTGGGCACCACCGGCCGTGCTTGAGCACTGGCATCACCTGCGCCAGCAACAAGCCGAAAAAGCATTGCGTAACGCCACACAGGCCAACGTGAGGGAACAGGCAAAAATGCCCGGCACTCACTAGACTTGTGTGTAACAAGGGAGAGACATCATGTACTTGACGCCTCAGCATGTCCTGCTTGCCGGAGCCACCGGCCTGACCGGTGAACACCTGCTAGACCGCCTGCTCAACGAGCCCACCATCACCCGTGTCCTGGCGCCTACACGCCGGCCATTGGCCGAGCACCCGCACCTGGAAAACCCGGTGGGCGACCCGGCGGTATTCCTTCCGCAACTGGCCGGGCGGGTCGACATCGCGTACTGCTGCCTGGGCACCACACTGAAGCAGGCGGGTTCCGAATCGGCTTTCCGCGCAGTGGATCTGGACATGGTGGTCGCCTTCAGCAAGCGTGCCCGAGAAATGGGCGCACGGCATCTGCTGGTGGTCAGTGCAGTGGGCGCCGACCCTAAGTCGTCAATTTTCTATAACCGGGTCAAGGGCGAGATGGAAGAAGCGCTCAAGGCTCAGGACTGGCCACAGTTGACCATCGTGCGGCCCTCGTTCCTGCTGGGCGAGCGGCTGGAGCCACGGCTGACTGAACAGCTAGTTGCACCGTTTTCCCGGTTCATACCCGGAAAATACCGGGGAATCGAGGCTTGTACCCTGGCCCGTGCCCTGTGGCGGTTGGCGCTGGAGGAAGAAGACGGCGTGCGGGTTGTGGAGTCGGATGAATTGCGCAGGTTGGGCAGGATCTAGGCTGCGCCTGTGCCCGCAAAGGCCATCACAGGCCGCCGCTAGCCTGGAAGCCTATGCCGGCCGCTGTCAGCAAAGACAACGGCAGCAGCAGGGTATCGAGCAGCATGCTGCCGGGCAGATCCAGGCGCGGATACGCCGGAGCGTCCGCCCCGTAATGATCCCGCGGGCAACACCCGCCATTGATCACATACAAATCCAGCCGGGTACCGGCATACACCACCGGTGCGCCGGGCTTGTTGGCATCCAGCGTGCGCACCGTGGCGCACCCACCCAGCATCACCAGCGCCAGCAACCCCGCCAGTGCTCGCTTCAATCATCCACCCCGAAGTGGTGCTCGCCCCAACGCGGCAACATATCCTGGGGGATGTTCAGCAGGTTGAGGATACGCGCCACGACAAAGTCGACCAGGTCGTCGATGGTCTGCGGCTGGTGATAGAACCCCGGTGCCGCTGGCAGGATCACCGCGCCCATTTGCGACAGCTTGAGCATGTTTTCCAGGTGGATGGTGGAGAATGGCGCTTCGCGTGGCACCAGGATCAGCTGGCGACGCTCCTTGAGGGTAACGTCGGCAGCCCGCTCGATCAGGTTGTTGCAGGCGCCAGTGGCGATGGCCGACAAAGTGCCAGTGGAACAGGGGACCACCACCATTGCCGCCGGGGCGCCAGAACCCGAGGCTACCGGCGACATCCAGTCTTCCTTGCCATACACACGGATCTGCCCATCGGCCGCGCCGGTGTATTCGGTCAGGAAGGCCTGCATCGCCTGGGGCTTGGCCGGCAACACAACATCCGTCTCGGTGGCCATCACCAACTGTGCGGCCTTGGAGATCAGGAAGTGCACCTCGCGGTCTTCGCGTACCAGGCAATCGAGCAGGCGAAGGCCATACTGGGCACCCGAGGCGCCCGTCATGGCCAGGGTGATGCGTTCCGGCCCGTTCACTTCAGCGCCTCGGCCAGCTTGCCGTGCAGGCCGCCGAAGCCGCCGTTGCTCATGATCACCACATGGGTGCCTGGGCGAGCCTGGCCTTTGATCCGCTCGATGATCGCTTCGAGGCTGTCGGCCACCACGCTGGGTACCTTGCACTGCGCAGCGGTGGCGGCCAGGTCCCAGCCGAGGTTGGCCGGCGCATACCAGATCACCTGGTCGGCGTCGTTGACGCTTTCTGGCAGGCCGTCACGATGGGCACCGAGTTTCATCGAGTTGGAGCGTGGCTCGATCACCGCGATCACAGGTGCCTCCCCCACCCGCTTGCGCAGGCCGTCGAGCGTGGTGGCAATGGCCGTCGGATGGTGGGCGAAGTCATCGTAGATGGTCACACCTTGTACTTCGGCAACCTTCTCCATGCGCCGCTTGACGCTCTTGAACGCACTCAGGCCGTCGATACCCATGGCCGGCACCACGCCTACATGACGCGCTGCTGCCAGGGTGGCCAAGGCATTGGCGACGTTGTGCTGGCCGGTCAGCGCCCAGTCCACCACACCCTGCACTTCGCCCTCGAACAGGACTTCAAAGCGCGAGCCATCGGGGCTGAGCAGGCGGGCTTGCCACTGGCCGCCCTCCCCGGTGGTTTGCACAGGGGTCCAGCAGCCCATGCCGATCACACGCTCCAGCGCTTGCTCGGTGGTCGGGTGGATGACCAGGCCTTCGCTGGGGATAGTCCGCACCAGGTGGTGGAACTGCCGCTCGATCGAGGCCAGGTCCGGGAAGATGTCCGCGTGATCGAACTCAAGGTTGTTGAGGATCGCGGTACGCGGGTGATAGTGGACGAACTTCGAGCGCTTGTCGAAGAAGGCGCTGTCGTACTCGTCGGCTTCCACCACAAAGAACGGCGTGTCGCCCAAGCGGGCCGACACCGAGAAGTTCTGCGGCACGCCACCAATCAGGAAGCCCGGGCTCATGCCGGCGTGCTCCAGCACCCAGGCCAGCATGCTGCTGGTGGTGGTCTTGCCGTGAGTACCGGCAACGGCCAGCACCCAGCGGCCTTGCAGCACGTGGTCGGCCAGCCACTGCGGGCCGGAGACGTAGGGCAGGCCCTTGTTCAGCACGTATTCAACCGCTGGGTTGCCGCGCGACATGGCGTTGCCGATAACCACCAGGTCTGGCGCCGGATCCAGCTGGGCCGGGTCATAGCCTTGGGTCAGTTCGATACCCTGGGCTTCGAGCTGGGTGCTCATCGGGGGATACACGTTGGCGTCGGAGCCGGTGACGCGGTGGCCAAGTTCCTTGGCCAGCACCGCCAGCGAACCCATGAAAGTGCCGCAAATACCGAGAATGTGAATATGCATGGTCGACCTCGCAAAACATCGAGGCAGGGTAGCCCAGGGCGCGACAAATCGCACCCGCTGTTTCGCTCAGTCGCCCCTGGTAATGCCGTGTTTGCGCAGTTTTCGATACAAGGTATTGCGGCTGATGCCCAAGTGCTCGGCGACACGGGTGAGATGCCAGTGTTTTGCCTCCAGTACCTCCTTCAGCGCTTGCCGCTCCGCGTCGAGCAGAACCTCGGTCCCTGCAGATTCACCCACAATCTCAGCGGCACCGCCGGACCTGTAGGAGCGGGCTTGCCCGCGAACGAGGGCAACGCCCTCGCCCTCTATTGCCTGGTCGGACATCTTCGTGGGCTCGCCCGCCCCCACGGGAGGTGGGCTGGTGCGGATAACTGCGGGGAGGTCCGTAAAGGTGATGCGGGCATCTTCGCAAAGCGCCACCAGGGTACGCAGCACATTGCGCATCTGCCGCACGTTCCCCGGCCAGTTAAATGCGAGCAGCGCCTGCCGCGCCCTGGGCTCGATGTCTATCCGTTGCCCCTGCGTCTCCTGGCGTAGCAGAAAGTCCAGCAACTGCGCCTTGTCACTGCGTTCGCGCACCGCCGGCAGCGCGACCTCCAGGCCATTGAGGCGGTAATACAGGTCCTCGCGGAAACTGCCCTGTTCAACCCGTTCCAGCAGGTCACGGTGCGTAGCGCTGACGATGCGCACGTCCACCGCCTGTGGCTCTCCCCCGATCGGCACCACCTGGCGCTCCTCCAGTACCCGCAGCAGTCGGGTTTGCAGGGCAAGCGGCATATCGCCGATCTCGTCCAGCAGCAAGGTGCCGCCGTCGGCCTGCAACAGCTTGCCGCGCATGCCCTCCTTGCGCGCGCCGGTAAAACTGCCGCCGCGGTACCCGAACAGCTCACTCTCGATCAGGCTTTCCGGAATAGACGCGCAGTTGATGGCGACGAACGGCTTGCCGCGCCGCTCACTGGCCTGATGCACAGCCTGGGCGAAGGCCTCCTTGCCACAGCCGGTCTCGCCGCGCAGCAGCAATGGCACATCGCGCTCGAACACCCGCACGCTGCGGCGGAAATCATTTTGCAACGCAGGGTCCAGCAGACAGACCAGCGGCTCCACTTCACCTGCGGGCCGCGGCTGGGCGGCCGGCACCGACCACACCGGCGCCCGGGCCTGCCCCCGCAGGCTGGCGAACACCTGGCGACCGTCCAGGGTGCGCAGCGGCCAGGCAGTACTGCCGCCGGGCGTGGCACGGCTGAACATTTCGTCATGGCTGCACGCGAAAAAGCACGCCAACGGTTTGCCCAGCACGCCGCCCCGTACCGTGCCCAGCAGGTTCAGTGCGCTTTGGTTGGCAGCGCAAATGCGCCCATCGCCGTCGAACGCCAGCAAGCCTTCGCTGAACAGGCCGACCGACTCGGCTTGCAGGTGAAAACGCAATAACCATTGCTGCTCGAAATGGCGCAGGAAATAGCAGCTTTCGATCATCTTCGCCGACAGGTTGACCAACGCCATGGTGTGGAACTGGCTTTGCCGCGATACGTCGGGGCGCGCAGAGGACACGTCGAGTACCGCCAGCAGGTCGCCATGCGGGTCGAACACCGGGCTGGCCGAGCAGGTCAGCCCGGTGTGACGGCCACGGAAGTGCTCGTTCTGATGGATGGTCAGCGCCTGGCGCTCGACCAGGCAGGTGCCGATGCCATTGGTGCCCTCGCGCGCCTCGCTCCAGTCAGCGCCCAACCACAGCCCCGCACGCTCGAAGCTGCGCCGCTCGGTGGGGGCACTGACGCAATTGAGGATCACCCCACGGGCGTCGGTCAGCAGCACCGCGTGGCCTGCGCCGGAAAGCTGCTGGTGCAGGCTGTTCATTTCATGGTCGGCAATTTGCAGCACCTGATGCAGGCGCTCGCGGCTTTCCAGCAGGCGCCCATGCTCAAGCACCACCGGCGCTTCGATCACCGCCGGGTCGAGGTGGTAATCCTCCAGGCAGCGCAGCCAGGAGCGGGCGATGGACGGGTCACTGCCGCCCTCCCCGGCCCCACCATGGGCAACGCTATGCACCTGCCGGGCATGGCGCGTGAAGTGATTGCTCTGCATTGTTGTAATTCTCCGCAGATAGAGCGTCAGCCCAGCATCCTCCACCCGGGTAGGCTTTGCAATGCACACGCCTGTGATGTGTCGCAAACGGCACAAAATGTCACCCCAGGCGTACCGACACCGGCACAGCGGCCCTTGATCAGGCCCGTAAAAATGACCCAAGTCATTGATTTGCCTGGCACCGCCAACACTGGCCCAACCCTTGCTCTATGCTTTCCAACTCCCTAAAAAGCACAATACCAAGGAGACACACCATGCGTTATGCACATCCCGGTACCGAAGGCGCGAAGGTTTCCTTCAAGAGCCGCTACGGCAACTACATCGGTGGTGAGTTCGTTACTCCGGTAAAGGGGCAGTACTTCGAAAATACCTCCCCGGTGAATGGCAAGCTGATCGCTGAATTCCCCCGCTCTACTGCCGAAGACATCGACAAAGCCCTGGATGCCGCCCATGCTGCGGCCGACGCCTGGGGCCGCACTTCAGTGCAGGATCGCTCCAACGTGCTGCTGAAGATCGCCGACCGCATCGAGCAGAACCTCGAACTGCTGGCCATTACCGAAACCTGGGACAACGGCAAGCCGATCCGCGAAACCCTCAACGCCGACATTCCGCTGGCGGTGGACCACTTCCGCTATTTCGCTGGCTGCATCCGCGCCCAGGAAGGCGGCGCTGCCGAAATCAATGAAGGCACCGTGGCCTACCACATCCACGAGCCACTGGGAGTGGTCGGGCAGATCATCCCCTGGAACTTCCCGATCCTGATGGCGGCCTGGAAGCTTGCCCCGGCACTGGCCGCTGGTAACTGCGTGGTGCTGAAGCCGGCCGAACAGACGCCGCTGGGCATTACCGTACTGCTCGAAGTCATTGGCGACCTGTTGCCACCTGGCGTGCTCAACGTAGTGCAAGGCTATGGCCGCGAAGCCGGTGAAGCCCTGGCCACCAGCAAACGCATCGCCAAGATCGCCTTCACCGGCTCTACCCCGGTGGGCTCGCACATCATGAAATGCGCCGCCGAGAACATCATCCCGTCCACCGTCGAACTGGGTGGCAAGTCGCCGAACGTGTACTTCGAAGACATCATGCAGGCCGAGCCAAGCTTCATCGAGAAGGCGGCAGAAGGCATGGTGCTGGCGTTCTTCAACCAGGGTGAAGTGTGCACCTGCCCGTCGCGTGCCCTGGTGCAAGAGTCGATCTATCCGCAGTTCATGGAAGTGGTGATGAAGAAGGTGCTGCAGATCAAGCGCGGCGACCCGCTGGACACCGACACCATGGTCGGCGCCCAGGCCTCGCAGCAGCAGTTCGAAAAAATCCTCTCGTACCTGCAGATTGCCCAGGAAGAAGGCGCCGAGCTGCTCACCGGCGGCAAGGTCGAGAAGCTGGAAGGTTCGCTGGCTACCGGTTACTACATCCAGCCGACCCTGCTCAAGGGCAACAACAAGATGCGCGTGTTCCAGGAAGAAATCTTCGGCCCGGTGGTCAGCGTCACCACCTTCAAGGACGAAGCCGAAGCGCTGGCAATTGCCAACGACACCGAGTTCGGCCTGGGTGCCGGCGTGTGGACCCGCGACATCAACCGTGCCTACCGCATGGGCCGCGGCATCAAGGCTGGCCGTGTGTGGACCAACTGCTACCACCTGTACCCGGCGCATGCCGCGTTCGGCGGTTACAAAAAGTCGGGGGTTGGGCGTGAGACGCACAAGATGATGCTGGATCACTATCAGCAGACCAAGAACCTGCTGGTGAGCTACGACATCAATCCGTTGGGCTTCTTCTAGACCGCGTCGCCTTCTTCGCGGGTAAACCCGCTCCTACAGGTCCTGCGCGGGTCTTGAATGTTGCGCAATCCCTGTAGAAGCGGGTTCACCGCGCGAAGCGGCCAGGCCGGCATACCTTAAACCCAGGGCGGTAAACGTGCACCAACCGCTCTGGCTCGCTTCCTGCAGCACCCATCACCATCGGCCCGGAACCCTTCCGGCCACCAAGAAAAAAAACAGGTGAATCTATGCCAAGCGAACATTCCGCCGGATCGCCGGCAGGCTCTTCCGTCGACTTCGAGAAAGTCGGCTCTGACTATTTCCAGCAACGTGAACTGAAAAAAGGCGCCGCCGGTTGGGTACTGCTGGTCGGCCTGGGCGTGGCGTACGTCATTTCCGGCGATTACGCCGGCTGGAACTTCGGCCTGGCGCAGGGCGGCTGGGGCGGCATGTTCCTGGCCACCTTGCTGATGGCAACCATGTACCTGTGCATGTGCTTCTCGCTGGCCGAGCTGTCGTCGATGATCCCCACCGCTGGCGGTGGCTATGGCTTTGCCCGCAGTGCCTTCGGCCCATGGGGCGGCTTTTTGACCGGCACGGCGATCCTGATCGAATACGCCATCGCCCCTGCCGCCATCGCGGTGTTCATCGGCGCCTACTGTCAATCGCTGTTCGGTATCGGCGGCTGGATGATCTACCTGGCGTTCTACATCGTGTTCATCAGCATCCACATTTTCGGCGTGGGTGAGGCACTGAAGCTGATGTTCATCATCACCGCCATCGCCGCCATTGCCCTGGCCGTATTCCTGATAGGCATGGTGCCCCATTTTGATGCAGCCAACCTGTTCGACATCGCCAAAACGGACGCCGTCGGCGCCAGCAGCTTCCTGCCGTTTGGCTATGTCGGCGTGTGGGCAGCCATCCCCTACGCCATCTGGTTCTTCCTTGCCGTCGAAGGCGTGCCGCTGGCCGCAGAAGAAACCAAGAACCCCAAGCGTGACCTGCCACGCGGCCTGATCGGCGCCATGCTGGTACTGCTGGCCTTCGCCTTGCTGATCCTGGTGGTCGGCCCAGGCGGCGCAGGCTCCGAGGCGCTGAAGGCCTCCGGTAACCCGCTGGTCGAAGCCCTGTCGAAGGCCTACGGCGGCTCCACCTGGATGGGCGGCTTCGTCAACCTGGTCGGTCTGGCCGGGCTGATCGCCAGCTTCTTCTCGATCATCTATGCCTATTCCCGGCAGATCTTCGCCCTGTCCCGCGCCGGTTACCTGCCGCGCAAACTGTCGGAAACCAACAAGAGCAAGGCCCCGGTACTGGCCTTGGTCATCCCCGGCATCATCGGTTTTGCCCTGTCACTGACGGGCCAGGGTGACTTGCTGATCCTGGTGGCAGTGTTTGGCGCTACCCTGTCTTACGTGCTGATGATGGCTGCGCACATCACCCTGCGCATCCGCCGGCCAAAGATGGAGCGCCCCTACCGCACCCCAGGTGGCATCTTCACATCCGGCCTGGCGCTGGTGCTGGCGTGCATCGCTGTGGTCGCCGGATTCCTGGTTGACCCGCGGGTAGTCATTGGCGCTGCAGTGATCTATGCGGTATTAATTGCCTACTTTGCTTTCTACAGCCGCCACCACCTGGTTGCGGGCACACCGGAAGAGGAATTCGCCGCGATCCAGAAGGCCGAAGAGGCCCTGCACTGATCGCCGCCACCCGCCGCGGGGCAACCCGCGGCTCTGGAGATTCTGTATGGCAAGTTTCGTACACACGGTCGGCCACCTGGTCTACCGCTTCGACAGCCTCAAGGACGTGATGGCCAAGGCCAGCCCGGCACGCTCCGGGGACTGCCTGGCAGGTGTCGCGGCCAGCAACGACGGTGAGCGCGTCGCCGCGCAGATGGCGTTGGCCAATATTCCGCTGACGCACTTTCTCAATGAAGCACTGATCCCTTACGAAGCAGATGAAGTGACCCGCCTGATCATCGACACCCACGATGCCCAGGCCTTCGCCCCGGTCAGCCACCTGACCGTGGGTGGCCTGCGCGACTGGCTGCTGAGCGAGGAAGCCAACGAAGACAGCCTGCGCGCCCTGGCGCCCGGGTTGACCCCGGAAATGGCCGCTGCCGTTTCGAAGATCATGCGTGTGCAGGACCTGGTGCTGGTGGCGCAGAAAATTCGCGTGGTCACCCGGTTCCGCGGCACCATGGGCCTGCGCGGGCGCCTGTCGACCCGGCTGCAACCCAACCACCCGACAGACGAACCGGCCGGTATTGCCGCCAGCATTCTCGACGGCTTGCTGTACGGCAACGGCGACGCCATGATCGGCATCAACCCGGCCACCGACAGCATCGCTTCGATCTGCGCCCTGCTGGAAATGCTCGACGCCATCATCCAGCGCTACGACATCCCCACCCAGTCCTGCGTGCTGACCCACGTCACCACCTCGATTGAAGCAATCAACCGCGGCGTGCCACTGGACCTGGTGTTCCAGTCCATCGCCGGCACAGAGGCGGCCAACGCCGGCTTCGGCATCAACCTGAACGTGTTGCAGGAAGGTTACGAAGCAGGTCTGTCGCTGAAACGTGGCACCCTCGGGCAGAACCTGATGTATTTCGAAACCGGCCAGGGCAGCGCGCTCTCGGCCAACGCCCACCACGGCGTCGACCAGCAGACCTGCGAAACCCGCGCCTATGCCGTGGCTCGCCACTTCAAGCCGTTCCTGGTCAACACCGTGGTCGGTTTCATTGGCCCGGAATACCTGTACAACGGCAAGCAGATCATCCGCGCCGGCCTCGAAGACCATTTCTGCGGCAAGCTGCTGGGCGTGCCGATGGGTTGCGATATCTGCTACACCAACCATGCCGAAGCCGATCAGGACGACATGGACACCTTGCTGACGCTGCTGGGTGTGGCCGGCATCAACTTCATCATGGGCATCCCCGGCTCCGACGACATCATGCTCAACTACCAGACCACCTCGTTCCACGACGCGTTGTACGCGCGCCAGACCCTGGGCCTGAAGCCCGGCCCGGAATTCGAGGCATGGCTGGCCCGCACCGGCATCTTCACCCAGGCCGATGGCCGGGTGCGCTTCGGTGACAACCTGCCGCCGGCTTTCCGCCAGGCCTTGGCACAGCTTGCATAGGGACGACCATGGACCACCGCACGCCTACCCCCGACAACCCTTGGCTGGCCCTGCGCAACCTGACCCCGGCGCGCATCGCCCTGGGCCGCACCGGCACCAGCCTGCCGACCGGGGCGCAGCTGGACTTCCAGTTCGCCCATGCCCAGGCACGAGATGCCGTGCACCTGGCTTTCGACCACGCCGGCCTGGCCAGCCAGCTGAGTGACCGCGGGCGCGAAAGCCTGGTGTTGCACAGCGCTGCCAGCGACCGCCACCAGTACCTGCAGCGCCCGGACCTTGGACGGCGGCTGAACGAAGACTCGATTACGACGCTTCGCCAGCACGCCCAGGCCAACCCCGGCGGCGTCGATCTGGCCATCGTGGTGGCTGACGGCCTCTCGGCACTGGCCGTGCATCGCCACACGCTACCGTTCCTGACCCGCTTCGACGAACAGGCTGCCGCCGACGGCTGGACCAGCGCCCCGGTGGTACTGGTGCAGCAGGGCCGCGTGGCAGTGGCCGACGAGGTCGGCGAGCTGCTGGGCGCCCGGATGACGGTGATGCTGATCGGCGAGCGCCCGGGGCTGAGCTCGCCCGACAGCCTTGGCCTGTATTTCACTTACGCACCCAAGGTCGGCCTGACCGATGCCTACCGCAACTGCATTTCCAATATCCGCCTGGAGGGGCTGAGCTATGGCATGGCGGCGCACCGCCTGTTGTACCTGATGCGCGAAGCCTGCCGGCGCCAGCTTTCCGGGGTGAATCTAAAGGACGAAGCCGAGGTCCATAGCCTGGAGAATGAAGACAGCGCCAGCCAGAAAGGTAACTTCCTGCTCGGCAAAGAGTAAAAAACCTGTCACGGAAGGCGGATTGCACTTGTGCCGTGCATTGGGCAGCATGCCCTTGAACGCTGCTGGCATTCCGCTGTTTCCCAAATGGACTCTGAGGGCCGCACATGCGCATCATCAAAGCAACCCTAGAACACCTCGACCTGCTCACCCCGTTGTTCGTCAAATACCGTGAGTTCTACGGGCAGCTGCCCTATCCCGACAGCTCGCGCAGCTTTTTGGAAAAGCGCCTGAAGCGGGACGAATCGGTGATTTACCTGGCACTTCCGGATGATGACGACGGCAAACTGCTGGGCTTTTGCCAGCTGTACCCGAGCTACTCGTCGCTGTCGTTGAAGCGGGTATGGATTCTCAACGATATCTATGTAGCCGAGGACTCCCGGCGCATGCTGGTCGCCGACCACCTGATTCGCGAAGCGAAGAAAATGGCCAAAGAGACCAATGCCGTGCGCATGCGCGTGTCAACCAGCGCGAACAATGAAGTGGCGCACAAGACTTACGAATCCATCGGGTTTCGTGAGGATACCGAGTTCAAGAGCTACATCCTGCCAATCAGCCAGGATTGACTGGCACCGCCCGCTTCCACAAGCAAGGTAGTGAGCCTTGTGGGAGCGGGCGTGCCCGCGAAGCGGTTGGCAAAGGAATACCCCTCTACCGTAACCCCCCGCTACAAACTCTCCGGGCATGTTCCTGACTTAGCCGTATAATGGCTCACCTGTCATGTGTGAAAATTTACCCTCCCCCCGGTAACCAAGCCTACGCCCAAGAACACAGGTGCTGTACATGGATTTCAACCCGCTGGACCTTATCCTGCATCTCGATGCCTACCTCGATCTGCTGGTCACCAATTACGGTCCCTGGATCTACGCCATCCTGTTCACCGTGATCTTCTGCGAAACCGGCCTGGTAGTGATGCCATTCCTGCCAGGTGACTCGCTGCTGTTCATCGCCGGCGCCGTGGCGGCGGGTGGCGGCATGGACCCGGTGCTGCTGGCCGGCCTGCTGATGGCCGCTGCAATCCTGGGCGACAGCACCAATTACGTGATAGGCCGAACAGCCGGCGAGCGTTTGTTCAACAACCCCAACTCCAAGATCTTCCGCCGCGACTACCTGCAGCGTACCCACGATTTCTATGAACGCCATGGCGGCAAGACCGTGACCATGGCGCGCTTCCTGCCCATCTTGCGCACCTTCGCACCGTTCGTCGCGGGCATCGCTCACATGCACTATCCACGCTTCCTCGGCTTCAGCGTTGCCGGTTCGCTGCTTTGGGTCGGCGGCCTGGTCACCTTGGGCTACTTCTTCGGCAACGTGCCGTTCATCAAGCAGCACCTGTCGCTGATGGTGGTGGGCATCATCATCCTGTCGCTGGTGCCGATGATTCTCGGCTTGCTGCGTGGGCGCCTGGGCCGTACGGCCAAGGCTCACTGAACAGGTAAAGAACAAACGGCATGTGGTCATTCAGCGCCTGGCGGCGCAAGCGTACTCTGGCGCGTTACCCGATCACGCCACAGCAATGGCAGGCCGTACGCGAGCGGCTGCCGATGCTGGACGGCATCAGCGACGCTGAAGACCGCTGGCTGCGCGAAGCCTGCATCCTGTTCCTGCTCGACAAGCACCTCACCTGCCTGCCCGGTGTCGAGCTGGACGACGAGCAGCGCCTGATGCTGGCCGCCCAGGCACAGTTACCCCTGCTTCACCTGGGTGAGCTGAACTGGTACCAAGGCTTCCACGAAATCATCCTGTACCCCGACGACTTCAAGAGCCCCCAGCGCCACCGCGATGCCAGTGGCGTGGAGCATGTGTGGGACGGCGAACACAGCGGCGAAGCCTGGCAACAGGGGCCGATCATCCTGGCCTGGAACGGCGTGCAGGCCAGTGGTGGCTGGGAGGCTTACAACCTGGTCATCCATGAGCTGGCGCACAAGCTCGACATGCTCAATGGCGATGCCAACGGCCTGCCACCGCTGCACAGCAGCATGCCAGTTGATGAGTGGGCAACAGCCATGCAGCAGGCCTACGACGACCTCAACCAGCAACTGGACGCCAACCCCGACGCCGAAACCGCCATCGACCCCTACGCTGCGGAAAACCCGGCAGAGTTCTTTGCCGTTACCAGCGAGTACTTCTTTAGTGCCCCCGACCTGCTTCATCAGGCTTATCCACAGGTCTACCGCCAGTTGTCGCTGTTCTACCGGCAAGACCCGCTGGCGCGCCTGTGCCAGCTGCAGGCGGAACACCCCGAGTACCGCGAAAGCCACGCCTGACGGGCCCGCACATCAGGCCAAGCGTGGCATGCCCCGGCAGAATGTGCCTATAATCGCCGCCACTTTTTGGTCAAACACGGGGGCACTGCCCAATGAGCTACAGCAAGATTCCGGCGGGCAAAGACCTGCCGAACGACATCTACGTCGCCATCGAGATCCCGGCCAACCACGCGCCGATCAAATACGAAATCGACAAGGACAGCGACACGCTGTTCGTCGACCGTTTCATGGCTACCCCAATGTTCTACCCAGCCAACTATGGCTTCATCCCGAACACCCTGGCTGACGACGGTGACCCGCTGGACGTGCTGGTGGTTACCCCTTACCCAGTGGCCCCAGGCTCGGTTATCCGCGCCCGTCCGGTTGGCGTGCTGAACATGACCGACGACGGTGGCGGCGACGCCAAGGTCATCGCTGTTCCTCACGACAAGCTGTCGCAGCTGTACGTTGACGTGAAGGAATACACCGACCTGCCAGCCCTGCTGATCCAGCAGATCGAGCACTTCTTTGCCAACTACAAAGATCTCGAGAAGGGCAAGTGGGTCAAGATCGAAGGCTGGGAAGGCGCCGACGCCGCCCGTGCCGCGATCACCAAATCGGTCGCTGCCTACAAGGGCTGATTCCGATTGCAGGAGAAACCCCGCTTAGGCGGGGTTTTTTTATGCAGGAATGGGCAATACGCACATTACTGGTAATAAATCCTACGCCGTCCTACACCAGAGCCTTACAAACAACCACTTTTCATACAAACCCCGTCAACATCCGGTTCATATCCTGTCTGGCAATTCGCCGCTACACTCGCCGCCATGAACACTTCCGGCGACCGCCTCAGGGCCCTGCTCCAAGAATGTGGCCTAACCCCTTCCGATTTCGCCGCCCAGCGCAGCGTCACAGCACAGCACGTCAACAACTGGTTCAAACGCGGTGTACCTTTGGCCCGGCTGGATGAACTGGCCGATCTGTTCTGTGTGCACCGACGCTGGCTGCGCACCGGTGAAGGCCCCAAACACCCCAATCCACTCCTGCGCAACGGCCTTCCACGGCCAGTGCCCGCCAACCCGCTTACCCCGCTGTCGGGCCATCGTGGCCGGTTATTGAAGGTGCCCTACTACGAAGTGAGCAACGGCTTGCTGTCGCCAGTGAGCAGCAAGCACCTGCGCTTGCCGGCAAAAGCCCTGAAGGGCTTGGGCGTGCAAGCCGGCAACGCAATCTGCCTGGCAATGCCGGCCAGCAACATGCTCCCGCTGATTCCCCTGGAAGCTACCCTGGCCATTGATCTGGGCATGACCCAGGTGGTCGAGGGCGAAACCTATGCCCTGCTGCAAAACGGCATGCTCAGGGTGAACAACCTCAGTCTTGGCCCGCACGACACCCTGTACCTGCACAGCCATGACCGGCGCAACTACACAGTCGAACGCTACACCGCCGCCCAGCGTCAGGCGCAGGGCCTGGAAATTCTTGGCTGGGTGTTCCACTGGTCACATTTCCGCCAGCAGCGGCCCAGTTGAAGCGCCCTGGGCAATTTTTTGCTGGGCATCCTGCGCCCGCCCTTGTATGCTACGCCGCACATTAAGCCCCGACCGGCGCGAGCCGCGTTCCAGAGGGCTCGGCGATATCCCACACGGGCATCTGCCATCTCTTTCAGGCCCTTGATGGCCACACAGTTAAGGCGATTGCGGCTTACCATAAATTAGTCGGAAGCGTCCCCGAGAAGCCGGCCACAAGCCGGCTTTTTAATTTAACAAACCTTCAAAAACAGCATTCACAACCCGCGGCTTTCCAACCCCTACCTCCGTGCATAGAACGCAGCCCATTGCGCCTCCCGTTCTGCTCAGCCCCCCGCTGTTGAAGGGCAGCCCGCCACCGATCCTGGTGTGTCTGTTTTTTCTTGTAGCGCATATAAACATCAAATTGATATTTCGAAATCTTCCAATGGGGCGGTTTTTTCGAAGGTGGGTGTTTCGCTCTAGACTATAATTAAACGATTAGATGTGTGCAACACGTGCAGCTATCCTTAGAGATTGCTTAGTAATAATATTTAATCTGTAACGGCTTAGTGTATTGATGAGGGCTTAGCATGAACGCCATGTTGAAAGAGCTGCACGCCTATCATCATGAGGTGGCTACCAAAATTACTCAGATCAAAGAGTTACTGGAGAGGATAAGGCACGGATCCGCGGGTGACGATGACTGCAAGCTGTTGTTTAAGCAGCTGGAAGCCTTGCATGGTGATGCAGAGCGACACCACCATGAAAATGAAGAGCTTATTCGGCTGGCCTTGCTGGCAACCGACGCACCGATTCACCAACGGGTCATGGCTATCGAGCAAGATCATAAAGCCTTCAAGCGAATTGCCGGACAGCTCAAGATGTTGGAGCAGTCAACGCAAGAAGCGAGAGTAATCGCCGACACGATCGAAGACTTCATCAAGAAATATTATGACCATATGGATGCCGAGGAGAATATTTTCTTTCCGGTGGCAGACAAGTGGTTGTCAGACACCCAATGGCAGGAAATAAAGCATCAATGGCACCCCGCGTAGATTTAATTTCCTTGAATTAAAAGCACGCTACTTATTAACACGCGGCCTCACAATTTTATGGCCCTGATACCCGAGGGTGCAGATACGCTCCCACGCTTCTCATCATTCAGCCTGAAGGCCGCGCCCTTTGCCGGCGCGGCCTTGTTTTATGGCGCACCTAGCAGCCACAGACTTCGTCAGAAGTCATACCGCGCCCCAACCATCATGCTGCGCGACGGCCCGTAGAAGTTGAACGTCGAGGTAGACCCCACCCGCGACAGGTAGTCCCGGTCGAACAGGTTATTGACGTTGAGGGTGGCCGTCAGCTTCGAAGTCACCGGGTAAGACAGCATCGCATCCACCGTGGCATAGCCCGGTGCATCGATACGCACGCCGCCACTCTCGGAATGGAAGTTGCTCATCGCCGATATACCGCCACCCACGGCCAAGCCAGTCAGCGGCCCTTGGCTGATGGTGTACTTGCTCCAAAGCGAAGCCTGGTTGCGCGGCATGATGAAGAACGTGGTTTCGGCGTCCCCCTTGACGGTTTCGGTCTCCATCCACGTGTAGCCAGCCAGCAGTTCCCAGTTTGGCGTCAGCTTGCCGCTCACTTCCACTTCCGCGCCCTTCACGCGGGTCTTGCCGGATGCAACGGAGTCGGTGGTGGCCACACCATCAGCATCGTACACGGTGGTAGCGCGGTTCTTGTCGGTCAGGCGGAATACCGAGAAGCGCGTATTCAAGTCGCCGCCAAAGTAGCTGCTCTTGAGGCCGAACTCGTACTGCTCGCCTTCACGCGGTTTCAGCACCCGACCATTGCTGTCAGTGTCGGACTGCGGCTTGAACACCTGCGAATAGCTGGCGTACAGCGCGTGGTTGTCGGTCAGGTCATAGACCAAGCCACCATAAGGGGTGAAGTGGCCGTCGACGCGTTTGCTGTCATTGGTGGTGGCGCCGCTGCTAAGGGTGGTGGTGTAGAAGTCACCGCGATACCAGCTGAAGCGGCCACCGGCAATCAGCGCCAGGCGTTCCACCGGGCGGAAGGTCACTTTGGAGTAAAGGCCGTACTCCTCTTCCTGCATGCCGGTCTCGGTGCTGTAGTTGGGCGACGGCTTGGCGAACTGCTTCGGCGAGTAAGTATTCACGTTGATCGCGCCGAGATTGGTGGTGCCATTGAGGTACTCGGTGTCGTAGTTCTTGTAGTCACTCCCGACCACAAACTCGCTTACCTGCCCGAAGGTCTCGAACGGCTGGCTGTAGCTGGCGTCCAGCGAATAAGTGTCTTGCGTGAAATCACGGGCGCTGGCGCGCTCGGAGTTGGCGCCTGTGGTGGCATTGGTTGCAGTGAAGGCGTACAGATAGTTGGTGTCGCGGTGCGAGCCACGGGCCGCGACACGGCCGTAACCGCCATTGTCGAAGCGGTGGGTCAGCTCGGCGACCAGGTCAGTGGTCTTGCCGTCGAAGTAGTTCCAGTCGGCGCCCAGGAAACGCGAATGGCTGAAGTCGGGCACCTCGCCGGACAACGTGGCCGGGTAGCCGTTGTGCGGGGTGATGTTCTTCACTTCATGCATCAGGCCGAACGACAGGGTGGTGGCGTCGTCCAGGTCGATGTCCAGCGCACCGTAGTAGGTGTTGCTGGTGTTGGCGTTGTAGTCCACTTCACCATTGGTGTCGTCACGGGATGCGATGAAGCGCCCGCGCACGCGACCGGCCTCGTCCAGCGGCCCGCTCAGGTCGATTTCCTCATGATTGGTGTCCCAGGTGCCGTAGCTGCCTTCGATATGCCCCTGAAACTCGGCGGTCGGGCGCTTGCGCACCATGTTGACGATGCCACCCAGCTCGCTGGTACTGCTGAACAGCCCGGCCGGCCCGCGCATGATTTCGACGCGATCGAACGCCGCCAACGACGGGACAGTACCGAAGATGCTGGCCATGGGCGCCGGCAGGCCGTCGATATTGAACTCGCTGTACTCGTAGCCACGGGCGTAGATCGACGAGCGGCCGCTGTCATTGGTCAGGGTGCGCAGGCCAGCGGTGTACTTGGCCAGGTCATCCAGGTGCACGAACTGGCGATCCTTGACGTAGTCCTGGGTGTACACGGTGATCGACTGCGGGATGTCCTTGAGCGCTGCCGGCGTCTTGGTGCCCACGGTAGCGGCGTCGACGCTGTAACCGCCGGTTTCTTCCGAAGGCAGCATGTCGTACAGGCGGTTGCCTTCGATGGTCAATGCAGGCAGATCAAGCGAGTTGTCTTCGGCCGCCACCTGGGCCTCCACCTGGGCCGCTACCGTTTCGGCCACTGCCGATAAAGAAAACGGCGCCAGCAACCCCAGCGCCAGCCATCCCCGAACCCGCTGTAAGCTGCCCACACTTTTGAAACCGGTCATGACACACCCTTCGCCAAAATGATATTGAATCGCAAACGAAACAAGTTGCTTTTTGCGAACGATACCGGGGCGAAAACCAGGGTGCAGCAGGATTAACCTTCTTAACACATCAAGCCGTTGCCCTTTCCCTGCAGCCAGTGGGATGATTCGCAACTGATAAAAGTTCTCATCAAGGCTCGCCGTGCCCACCTCACTTCTCCTTGCCGAAGACGACCCACGCCTGCTTCAGGACCTGGACCGTCATTTCCGCAACCGCGGTTTCCAGGTGCACGCCTGCGCCAGCGGCACCCAGGCCCTGAATGCCATACAGCAATCGCAGTTTGAACTGGTGCTGCTGGACATCATGCTGCCAGGCATCGACGGCCTCAGCCTGCTCGACGCCCTGCGCCGCCAGCAGGCCGTGCCGGTCATGCTGATGTCGGCACTAGGGGCCGAGCAGGATCGCATCAGCGGCTTCACCCGTGGTGCAGACGACTACCTGCCCAAGCCCTTCAGCCTGGCAGAGCTGGACGCACGGGTAGATGCCTTGCTGCGTCGCGTGGCATTCGATCGTGGTACGGCGCTGCGTGCCGACGTGGGGGAGGTGATGCTGGACCACGACCGCCAGGACGTTATCCACAACGGCAACGCCGCTGGCCTTACCGCTTCCGAATTCCGTTTGCTGGTCACGCTGCTGGCCCACCCCGACGAAGCGTTGAGCAAGCCCTTCCTGTACCAGACCGTGCTGCACAGGGCCTATACCCGACTGGACCGAGGCCTGGATGTGCATGTGTGCAACCTGCGCCGCAAACTGGCCGACATCAACGCCCAGCACCTGCAGATCCAGGCCGTGCGTGGCCAAGGGTACATCCTGGTCGATACGGAGCAGACCTGATGCGTCGCCACCCGTTGCTGTGGAAACTGGCCTTGCTGCAAGTCAGCTTCTGCCTGTTGCTGATCTGGCTCATCTGGACCTGGGGCCTTTCGGTGGAACGCAGTACCTATTTTCTGTCCCAGGCCGACCAGGACTACCTGGCGCGTTATGCTCAACAGGCCGAACAGGCGTGGGAGCAGGACGGCGCAGCCGGCACCGAAGCCTGGCGCAAGCAGGTGGCACTGGCCGAGGACACCTGGGTGGCCGTGATAGGTCCACACCTTCAGAGCCTTGGCACCACCCCGCTGAGCGCCGAGGAAGCCAGCCACCTGACATTCATGCGCAAGCTTGACTGGCCGATGAGCCGGCGCCTGCAGGATGAATTGCCATACGTCAGCATCGAATTTCCGCAACACCCCGAGCATGGCCGCCTGGTGCTGCAACTGCCCGAACGGCTGCTACCCACAGGCCTGACGCCTTGGACCCATGTGGTGACTCATGGCGTTGCCCCCGCGCTGCTGGCCCTGCTGCTGGGCCTTGCGCTATACCGGCACCTTGTCGTACCGCTGAACCGCCTGCGCGACCGCGCCGACGCCCTGCGGGCCGATGACCTTGACAGCCCCGCCCTGCCCCTGCAGCAACGCCGTGATGAGCTGGGCGAACTGGCTCAGGCCTTCGAGCACATGGCCGGGCGCCTGCGCCAGAGCCTTGAGCAACAGCGCCTGCTGTTGCGCACGCTGTCTCACGAACTGCGCACGCCGCTGGCGCGGCTGCGCATCGCCCATGACAGCGACTTGCCACCGCCGCAGTTGCGCGAGCGCCTGGACCGTGAGGTGGCCGACATGCAGAAGTTGCTGGAAAACACCCTCGACCTGGCGTGGATGGACACCGAACAACCCAGCCTGTCGACCGAGCCGGTATTGGTGCTTTCCGTGTGGGAAGCCTTGTGCGAGGACGTCTGTTTCGAAAGCGGCTGGGACCGTGCGCGCCTGCCGTGTTCACTTGGCACTGACTGCCTGCTGCAGGCCCATCTGGACAGTCTGGCCCAGGCCCTGGAAAACCTGTTGCGCAATGCCATTCGCCACTCGCCGACCGAAGGCCGGGTCAGCCTTGATGGCTGGCGCGAGGGCGCATGCTGGCACCTGCGGCTGAGCGACCAAGGGCCAGGCGTACCGGATACCGACCTTGAGCGCATTTTCAAGCCCTACCAGCGCCTGGCCGACAGTGGCGCAGGCTTCGGCCTGGGCCTGGCTATCGCCCGCCGCGCCATCGAACTGCAAGGCGGGCGATTGTGGGCCAGCAATGGGCACCCGGGCCTGTGCCTGCACATGACCTTGCCTGCGGCCTGAGACTGTTTAGAAAGTTAATGCGCTTTACGCTCGATCGGGACTGGTTATCATCTGGGCGCTCAAGCCTTGCGCTCCTTGCAAAGCCCTGACGAGACGCCCGATGAGCAAGAAGACCCTGATGCTGGCCTTGGCACTTGCCCTGGCGGCCCCTCTTGTCCTGGCCCAGCCCGAGCATGACCAGAAGATGGACACGTCGGTGTTACAGCGCCAGGACCTGGCCTATCACTTCAGCCAGCTTGATCTGGACTCGGCCGATGGCCTGCGTCACTACCGCCTGTGGGTTGGCAAGCCGAATCGTCCAGCGCCAGCATCGGGGTACCCGGTGCTGTGGATGCTCGATGGGAATGCTGCACTGGGGACGCTGGATCAGCAGCAACTGGACAGGCTCGCCGCGGGCCAGGCGCCCCTGCTGGTGGCGGTGGGTTACCGGACCGAACTGCGCATCGACAGGGCCGGCCGCACGCTGGACTACACCCCGGCGCTGCCGGAGCAGGTGCAGCAGCGTGATCCGCTGACCGGCCAGCCCAGCGGCGGGGTCGATGCGTTCCTGAAGCTTCTGACCGGGCGCATGCGCACGATGGTGTCGGCTATGGCGCCGATCGATCCGCAACGACAGACGCTGTGGGGGCACTCCTATGGTGGCCTGGCTGTGCTTCACGCACTGTTTACCTGCCCCGGCGAATTCAGCCTTTACGCTGCTGCCAGCCCGTCACTGTGGTGGCGCGATGGTGTGATTGTCCGGAAGGCGCAAGGGCTTCCCTCACGCCTTGGCGAGGCGCGCCCGCACCTGTTGCTGATGCGCGGCGGGCAGGAGCCCGCCAGCCCGCATGGTTCGCCGCACGAGAACGACGAGTTGCCTGCGCGCCAACTGGCGGCAGATCTGGCCGCGATCAAAGGCCTCGACGTGCGCTTTGAGCGCTTCGAGGGTCTGGGGCATGGGCCCATGCTGGGCGCCTCCCTGCGCAGGGTGATCGAAGGCATGTCTGGCCAGTGACCAGCCCTGTGCCTGCCCGGCTCAACGTTGCGCGTACTTGAGCACGTACAGGCACAGCTCGCGGTAGACATCGACAGGCAACTGCGACATCAGCCTCTGAGCCTGGCCGAGGGTTTTGCAATTGAGTTCGGCCATCGCCCGACGGTGTTCCGAACCCAGCAGGCCGGCATGCACCACCTGCGCATACTGAATATAGGAACAGGGGAAATCGGCCTGGGGACTGCGCTGGACCTTGAAGTTGATCTTCAGGTCTGCCCCGCGGAAGAATGCTCTGCCCTGGTAGGTCTGCTGGGGCACGAGGAGCCCTTTTTCAGGACAGGTGCTGTAACAGACCGGCAGGCTGTTCTTTTCCGTCTCCAGGCCACGTCGATAGATCACGATTTCGGAACCCGGTACCTCGATACAGGCGTTTTCGAAAGCATCGATGATGGACCTGCCATTGATTTGCGCCTCTTCGATCTGCGTCAGGCTGACCACACGCTCGATCTCATGATTGCCAACGCTGTTGACCACACGGTCCAGGGTCGACCAGTGGCTGAACTCTTTCTGACACGCTATCAGATGGACCTCGCTCTGATAGCCCTGCCGGGCGGCTTCAGGTGGAAAATCAGCGAAATGAGGGCTGTCGAGCGCGGTCTCCATGATGATGTTGTATTTGTTTTCCATCGCATACGTGCAAATCATGGCCCCCAGTCGCCAGATGAACGACTCGGTATGTTCATAGACATGCAGCACGCCTTTGTCTTCCATCGCCCGATAATGAGGGTGCAGTTCACGAAAATGGGTTTCGTAAAGGCGAACATAATTGTCGTAGCGCCCGCTCTTCAGCAGCGTGTTTTCCAGCAAGTACGTCTTACCCGAGCCTTGTGTACCGGCAATGATGAGCATTTTGGGCTTGAGCACGCCGTCGACGTAGTCGCGCTTCTTGTCGAACAAAGTGTCGACGACCTTTCTGAATGCGAGATGGAGATCGGTATCGGTAAAAGGATAGAGAGAGGACATGACGGTTCGTTTCCTAGGTTTGCCAATGTGACCGTCACGAAGGTAAGCGCTGCGGCAAGTGCAAAGGGGTAGATGGTTACTGCTGCAAGTCTCGTCGAAGGTAGTAGAACCGCGGGTTGCCACTGGGGTGGCCCTGTGCTGTATGCTGGGTCGGTCTTCAGGGCGGGGTGTAAGTCCCCACCGGCGGTAAATCGAAAGATGAGCCCGCGAGCGCCCCGACCATGTCGGGGGTCAGCAGATCTGGTGCAACTCCAGAGCCGACGGTCATAGTCCGGATGAAAGAAGGCGTCATGCAGGGGCCATCCGGGCGCCCTTGCGCGCGCATTTTGTTCGCCCCGAGACGTTCATCGATCATTCACGAGGAGCGTTT
This sequence comes from Pseudomonas sp. NBRC 111139, assembly GCF_001753955.1. Lineage (NCBI taxonomy): Bacteria > Pseudomonadati > Pseudomonadota > Gammaproteobacteria > Pseudomonadales > Pseudomonadaceae > Pseudomonas > Pseudomonas sp. NBRC 111139. The sequence continues at coordinate 64,511 of NZ_BCBP01000022.1, read as the reverse complement.
CATGTTCACCCAGCACCACACGCAATTTCCCACTGTTTCCGCCGCCATCGCCGCCTTCCAGGCCGGGCGCCCTGTACTGTTGCTCGACGATGACGACCGCGAGGACGAAGCGGACATCATTGCCGCCGCCGAGAACATTACGCTGCAGACCATGGCCATGATGATTCGCGATTGCAGCGGCATTGTCTGCCTGTGCCTGGACGAAGCCACCGTCGACGAACTGCAACTGGCACCCATGGTGCAGAACAACCAGGCCCGCCACGGCACCGGTTTCACCGTCACCATCGAGGCGGCCGAAGGTATCACCACCGGGGTTAGCGCCCAAGACCGCATCACCACCATTGACGCAGCACTGCGTTCCAGCGCCGAACAGCGCCATATCGTCAGCCCGGGGCATGTTTTTCCGCTGCGCGCCCGCAATGGCGGTGTGCTGACCCGCCGTGGGCACACCGAAGGTTCGGTAGACCTGGCGCGCCTGGCCGGCCTGCGCCCGGCAGCGGTCTTGTGCGAGCTGATGAACCCCGATGGCAGCATGGCCCGTGGCGAGCAGGTGGCGGTATATGCACGGCAGTACAATTTGCCGGTGCTGACCATCGAGGAGCTGGCGCGGTACCGTGAGGCGATGCTGGAACGGGAAGCAGAGCCGGCCTGATCCACCGAACCGGGACGCTTTGCGGTCCTTGTGTGAGCGGCCCTTTCGCGACACAGGGCCGCTCCTCCATCGGTCTGCATCAGCCGATGCAGTTGCCGGAAGTTTGCTCCCCCCGCCCCGCTCTGCTAGTGTCGCGCCGTTCTGAATGCCACCGAGACAGTCGCCATGGCCCGCAAAAAAGCCTCCCTCGATTTCGAGCAATCCCTCGCAGACCTGCAAGCACTGGTCGAGCGCCTGGAGAACGGCGAGTTGTCGCTGGAAGAGTCGCTGGCCGCCTTTGAACAAGGCATCGCCCTGACCCGTGACTGCCAGGGCGCCCTGGCCCAGGCCGAACAGAAGGTGCAAATTCTGCTGGAGCACGACGGTGAACTGGCTGCCCAGCCCTTCGACGCGGAGCCGGAAGCATGATTGGCACCTACCAGGCCAGTTGCCAGGCCCGAGTCGACGCAGCCCTCGAACCGCTGTTCATCGCCCCGAGCAAAGAGCTGGAACGCCTCTACGCCGCCATGCGCTACAGCGTGATGAACGGCGGCAAACGCGTGCGCCCGCTGTTGGCCTATGCGGCCTGCGAAGCCTTGGGCGCCCCGGCCGAACAAGCCAACGGCGCAGCCTGCGCGGTAGAGCTGATTCATGCTTACTCGCTGGTGCATGACGACCTCCCGGCCATGGACGACGACGACCTGCGTCGCGGCCAGCCGACCACCCACAAGGCGTTTGACGAAGCGTGCGCAATCCTCGCGGGCGACGGTTTGCAGAGCCTGGCCTTCAGTGCCCTGCTCGACCCATGCCTGAGCCCTCAGATCGACAGCATTCGCCTGGCCATGGTTCAGGTACTGGCCAAAGCTGCCGGCCCGGCCGGCATGGTTGGCGGCCAGGCGATCGATCTCGGTTCGGTGGGCCAGAAGCTGGACCAGCAAGCGCTGGAGTTCATGCACCGGCACAAGACCGGCGCGCTGATCGAAGCCAGCGTACGCCTCGGCGCCTTGGCCAGTGCCCGTGCCGAACAGGCGCAGCTGGATGCCCTGCAGACTTATGCACAGGCCATTGGCCTTGCATTCCAGGTGCAGGACGACATCCTCGACGTGGAAAGCGACACTGCTACCTTGGGCAAACGCCAAGGTGCAGACATAGCGCGTGACAAACCGACGTACCCGGCCCTGCTGGGCCTGGAAGCCGCCAAAGCCTATGCAATCGAACTGCGCGACCAGGCGCTGGCTGCACTGCAAGGGTTCGGCGAAACGGCCGAACCGCTGCGGGCCTTGGCGCGTTACATCGTCGAACGCCGTAACTAAACAGCTTCACCGATCCCTGTAGGAGCGGGTTACCCGCGAATGCGATCTTGAATTTGCCGACGCATTCGCGGGTAAACCCGCCCCCACAGGGGACCGCGTAACCTGTGGTCGAATGGGCACTTTTCCCACAATGGGGTAAACTGCCGCGTCTTCACACACCTATAACGACTCGCCTGATGCCCACGACGTTTCAAGAGATCCCCCGCGAACGCCCGGTCACGCCGTTGCTCGACCGCGCTGACACGCCTGCCGGCCTGCGCCGGTTGGCCGAAGCCGACCTGGAGACGCTGGCCGACGAACTGCGCCAGGAACTGCTCTACACCGTCGGGCAGACCGGTGGGCACTTTGGTGCCGGTCTGGGCGTGATCGAGCTGACCATCGCCCTGCACTACGTGTTCGACACCCCGGACGACCGGCTGGTGTGGGACGTAGGGCACCAGGCCTACCCGCACAAGATCCTCACCGGGCGTCGTAACCGCATGCTCAGCCTGCGCCAGAAGGACGGCATCGCGGCCTTCCCGCGCCGCAGCGAAAGCGAGTACGACACCTTTGGCGTTGGCCACTCCAGCACCTCGATCAGCGCCGCGCTGGGCATGGCCATTGCTGCCCGTCTGCAGAACAGCGCACGCAAGTCGATCGCGGTGATCGGTGATGGCGCGCTGACCGCCGGCATGGCGTTCGAGGCGTTGAACCACGCCCAGGAAGTCAATGCCGACATGCTGGTGATCCTCAACGACAACGACATGTCGATTTCGCGCAACGTCGGCGGCCTGTCCAACTACCTGGCCAAGATCCTCTCCAGCCGCACCTACGCGAGCATGCGCGAAGGCAGCAAGAAAGTGCTGTCGCGACTGCCAGGCGCCTGGGAAATTGCCCGTCGCACCGAGGAATACGCCAAGGGCATGCTGGTGCCAGGCACACTGTTCGAAGAACTGGGCTGGAACTATATCGGCCCGATCGACGGCCACGACCTGCCCACCATGATCGCCACCCTGCGCAACATGCGTGACCTGAAAGGCCCGCAGTTCCTGCATGTGGTGACCAAGAAGGGCAAAGGCTTCGCCCCTGCCGAGATTGACCCGATCGGCTATCACGCCATTACCAAGCTGGAGCCGGCCGACAAGCCAGCTGCGCCGAAGAAAGCCAGCGGTCCGAAATACTCCGCAGTGTTCGGCCAGTGGCTGTGCGACATGGCCGCCGCCGACAACCGCCTGGTGGGCATTACCCCGGCAATGAAGGAAGGCTCGGACCTGGTCGACTTCAGCGAGCGTTACCCTGAGCGCTACTTCGACGTTGCGATCGCAGAGCAGCATGCCGTGACCCTGGCGGCCGGCATGGCCTGCGAGGGCAGCAAGCCGGTGGTGGCGATCTACTCCACCTTCCTGCAGCGTGCCTACGACCAACTGATCCACGACGTGGCGGTGCAGAACCTCGACGTGCTGTTCGCCATCGACCGCGCCGGCCTGGTCGGCGAGGACGGCCCGACCCACGCCGGCAGCTACGACCTGTCGTACCTGCGCTGCATCCCGGGCATGCTGGTGATGACCCCCAGCGACGAGAACGAACTGCGCAAGATGCTCAGCACCGGCCACCTGTACAACGGTCCGGCCGCTGTACGGTACCCGCGTGGTACCGGCCCGAATGCGCCGATCAGCGGTGACCTGCAACCCCTGGAGATCGGCAAGGGTGTGGTCCGCCGCCAGGGCGAGAAAGTGGCCTTGCTGGTGTTCGGCGTACAACTGGCCGAGGCCATGCAAGTGGCCGAACAGATCAACGCCACGGTGGTCGACATGCGCTTCGTCAAGCCGCTGGACGAGGCGCTGGTGCTGGAGCTGGCAGGCAGCCATGAACTGCTGGTAACCATTGAAGAAAACGCCATCATGGGTGGCGCGGGCGCTGCGGTGGGTGAGTTCCTTGCCAGCCAGGCAGTGCTCAAGCCGCTTCTGCACCTGGGGCTGCCGGATATCTATGTCGAGCATGCCAAGCCTGCGCAAATGCTGGCTGAGTGCGGGCTGGATGCGGCCGGGATCAAGGCTTCGGTGAAGGCCCGCATGGTCAAGCTCGGGCTCTAGGGCGCTTTCGCGGCTGAACCCGCGCCTACGACGCCCTGCGCCAAATCACCGATGTGTGCTCACTGTAGGAGCGGGTTTACCCGCGAATACGGTAGCGGCAACAACGGTGAACGACTGGTGAAAATTGGCCTGCAGGCCCGGCCCTTTCGCGGGTGAACCCGCTCCTACGACGGACTGCACCCGATCACCGATGTGTGCCCACTGTAGGAGCGGGTTTACCCGCGAATACGGTAGCGGCGACAACGGTGAACTGCGGGTGAGAATTGGCCAGCAGGCCCGGCCCTTTCGCGGGTGAACCCGCTCCTACGACGGCCTGCGCCCGATCACCGATGTGTGCTCACTGTAGGAGCGGGTTTACCCGCGAATACGGTAGCGGCGACAACGGTGAACGGCGGGTGAAAATTGGCCTGCAGGCCCGGCCCTTTCGCGGGTGAACCCGCTCCTACGACGGCCTGCGCCCGATCACCGATGTGTGCTCACTGTAGGAGCGGGTTTACCCGCGAATACGGTAGCGGCAACAACGGTGAACGGCGGGTGGAAATTGGCCAGCAGGGCCGGCCCTTTCGCGGGTAAACCCGCTCCTACGGGGACAGCACAGTGCTGTGGAAATCCTTTGGAACTGCCCATGAAAAAATTAGCCTGTACCACGATTCTCTGTGCCCCTACATTCCTTCTGGCCGCTGAGCGCGACGACGCCCTCAAACTCCCCGACGTGCTGATCAGCGCCAGCCGCCAGGTCGAATCGCGTACCGCCACCAGCGCTGCCAACACGGTCTTCACCCGCACCGACATCGACCGCCTGCAACCCACCAGCGTTACCGACCTGCTCTCCCGCGTGCCGGGCGTGCAAGTGGCACCTACCGGTGGCCGTGGTAGCCTGCCGGGCATCTTTATCCGTGGCACCAAGGCCGCGCAAAGCCTGGTGCTGGTCGATGGCGTGCGCATCGCCAATGCCACCTCGGGCGACAGCGGCCTGCAGTTTCTGGACATCGACCAGATCGAGCGCATCGAAGTACTGCGCGGCTCGCGCTCAGCGGTGTACGGCAGCGATGCCATTGGCGGGGTGATCCAGATCTTCACCCGACGCAGCAGTGGCCCCGGTCTGCAGCCACGCCTGCGCATGGCCGCCGGCAGCAACCAGACATTCCAACGCAGCCTGGGGCTTTCTGGCGGCAGCGACACGACCCGCTTCAACCTTGGCGCCAGCCTGGACGAAACTGCCGGCATCGACTCGACCGGGCCATCCTTCGACAGTGATGGTGACCACGACGCCTACCGCAACAAGGCGTTGAACCTGAGCCTGAGCCACACCTTCGGTGAGCGCTTCGAGGCCGGCCTGAACCTGCTCGACAGCCGTGGGCGCAGCGAGTACGACAACCCGTTCGGCGGCTTCGACCCCGTTACCTTCGAGAGCTTCGGTCAACAACCCTACACCGACTTCAGCGTCAGCAGCCTGGGCAGTTACGTTGACGTTCAGGTCACCGAAACCTGGCATTCACGCCTTGAACTGGCCCATGGCGAGAACCGAGACGACAAACGCGACAAGCTCAGCGCTGAGCGTTTCGTGTTCAACACCTACCGCGATCAAGCCACCTGGCAGAACGACCTGGCCCTCGGCGAACAGAACACCATACTGATCGGTGGTGACTGGTACGAAGACCGCGTACACGGCAGTACCGACTTCACTGAGGACAGCCGCTGGAACCGTGCCGTGTTCGCCCAGCACCGCTACCAGGGCGAGCAGATTTCCACTGAGCTGGGGGTGCGCCATGACCGCAACCAACAGTTTGGTGGCCAGACCACCTGGAGCGGCAGCCTGACCGTACCGCTGAACGCGCACAACGATGTGCTGCTGTCCTACAGCGAAGGCTTCCGCGCGCCAACGTTCAACGACCTGTATTACCCACAGTTCAGCAACCCGAATCTGGACCCAGAGCACTCCAGAAGCTACGAGCTGCAATGGCGCAGCCAGCTGACTGCAGAGAGCCGGCTGGAGACTTCGCTATACCGCACCGACCTGCGCGACGCGATCATCTTTGGCCAGGACTCGATACCCCGTAACGTCGCCTCGGCACGAATCAATGGCGTGGAAATGGCGCTGGCGCAGCAATGGGGCGCCTGGCACAGCCAGCTTGGCCTGGCGCTGATCGACCCACGCGACCGCGACACTGGCCACACCCTCGCCCGCCGCGCCCGCCGCACCTTGAGCCTGGACCTGGACCGTGAGTTCGGGCGTTTCAGCGCGGGTGCCAGCTGGCAGGCGGTCAGCAGCAGTTATGACGATGAGGCCAACCGTAACCGCATCGGTGGCTATGGCCTGCTAGGTTTGCGCGGCAGTTGGGCGGCTAGCGACGAACTGAAACTCGAAGCCAAGCTGGATAACCTGCTGGACCGCAGCTACAGCCGCGCCCTTTATAGCTACGAGGGTGCGTATCACCCTTACCGCGAAGAGGGCCGCACTGTGCTCTTCAGCATCACCTGGACACCGGCGCTTTAGCGTCCAGCAACGCACACAAGCGGGCGGTGGCTTCGATCATCTGCCCGCTGGGGCGCTCCAGCCCTTTGTCCGGCACCACCAGCAGGCGCCCATCAGCCACCGCTCGAATCTGCGGCCAAGCCTTCCAGCTGGCCAGTTGCGCCTCATCAGCTGCCAGGATGACCTGCGGATTACGCAGCAGCACGGACTCCACATTCACCTGTGGCGCTGGCTGGCCAAGGTCGGCGAACACATTGCGCGCCCCGCACACGGCCAGGGCGTCGGTCACGATCTGTCGGCCACCGAGCGTGTACAACGGCCGATCCCAGACTTGATAAAACACCTGCAAGGGTTCGTCACGCCGATACTGCTGGCGCAGCTGCTGCAGCCGCTCACGCAGGGCTCGTGCGTAGGAATGGCCTTGCTCGGCACGCCCGATACGCCCGGCAATGGCCTCGATCTGCTCGATCAGCTGGCTGATATCGTGGGGCTCGGCGCTGAAGGTGGCCATACCCAGGCGCTTGAGCTGGTCGCGCTGGGCCGGTGGCACACTGCCTGGCCACAGCAGCAACAGGTCGGGGCGCAGGCTGAGCAGGCGCTCCATGTCCAGTTGCCCTTGGCGCCCGACCGAAGGCAAATGGCGCAGCGCAGCCGGCCGTTCGCCACCGTCGAGCACGCCCACCAGCAGGTCGTCTGCCTGCAGCTCAAGCATGATCTCGCTCATCGAGGGGGCCAGACTGACGACACGCAGCGGTTCTGCAGCCAGTACAGTGCAGGCGAACAACGCCAGCAGGCCAGGTAGCAGTCGCATCAGCCCAGCTGGCGCGGAATGCGATAGAGGTACAGCACTACAACGGTAGACAATGCGAGGAGGATCTGCGGCACTGCCTCCAGACCGACCAGCACCGACAGTGCGGCGACCCAAGCCGGGAAGCAGGCATACAGCATGGCCATGCGCCGCACCCGCGCCAGTTCGATCCAGGCAGCGGCTTCTTCGCCCGTACCGAGCACCTTTGAGGTGGCGATAAGTGCGCGCTTGTAGGCACCGAAGCGCGGCAGGCTGAGGAACATGGTGGCCGCACCGGCGATGAACAGTGGCATGGCCAACACCGGGATCAGTGCATCACCGCCCCCAAAGGCCCAAGCCATGACTGGCAGCGGCACCAGGCCCACCGCCAGGTACTGCCACCAGGCCAGCGCCAGGCGCCGCTTGACCTCGGCGCGAGTCACGCCTGGGGCACCTCGCCCTGGTGTTCGTTGCCCAGCATGTGGCCCAACTTGCCGGCCTTCGTCGCCAGATAGTAGCGGTTGTGCGGGTTATGCCCGGTGTGCAGCGGCACACGCTCGGCAACCACGATGTTCATGTCGGTCAGGGCTTTGACCTTGCGCGGATTGTTGGTCATCAGGCGCAGCGACTTCACGCCCAGGTGCTCGAGCATCGGCAGGCATATGGCGTAGTCACGCTGGTCGGCAGCGAAGCCCAGGCGTTCGTTGGCTTCGACGGTGTCGGCGCCACCATCCTGCAGCTCGTAGGCGCGGATCTTGTTCAGCAGGCCGATACCACGGCCTTCCTGACGCAGGTACAACAGCACCCCACGGCCTTCGCGGGCGATGGCCTGCAGCGCGGCTTCCAGCTGCGAGCCGCAGTCGCAGCGCTGGCTGAACAGTGCATCGCCGGTCAGACACTCGGAATGCAGGCGCCCCAGTACCGGCTGGCCGTCCGCGATATCACCCAGGCTGAGCACCACATGCTCACGGCCTGTGGCTTCGTCGAGAAAGCCATGCATGGTGAAGGTCGCGAAGGGCGTCGGGAGTTTAGAGGCGGCAACAAAGACGACGGGCACGTTGTGCTCCTGGAATAAGTAGGAAATTTCTCGTGGGCCGATTGTATCAGCAGGTTGGGGGATGTGGGCTGGCTGTATACGGTGGCTTAAGATCGAAAAGTTCGATACTTATTAAAAAGCCATCGCTCAATCACAAGCCCGCTGCCACAGGGGGCCGCGATGTACCTTGGTGTATTCAGCCTCAGTGCGGGTGACTACCGGCGTTGAACGGATAGGGCTGTTTCCAGTGCTCGAAAATCGGTTTCAGTTCGCCGCTACGCACCAGCTCCTTCATGCGCTTGTCGAACAGGTCGCACAGGGCCTTGGCCTGGTCGTTACGGGCAAAAGCCAGGTACAACGGCAACTCGGCCACGTGGGTACGGCGGAAGCGCTCAGGCTGGGAGGCTTGCCCTAGCACGTAGTCGACCTCGGTCAGTGCGTCGATGTAGTAGTCCACCCGGTCGTGCTCGAGCATCGGCAAAATGCCCTCGCGACGCTGGATTTCGCGGAATTCGTGCACATTGGGCAAGTAGCTGCCGTAATCATAACCACGCACCCAAGCCAACCGGTACTTGCCGATGGTATCCAGGGTAGGCGCAGGTTTGCTGGCCAGCCCCAGGGCATAAATGTGGTCCATGTCGAAGTGCCAGCGCGGGTACAGGTTGTCGTCGTTCTCTTCCTTGTACGAGCCAACCCAGGCATCAGCCTCGCCGCGCTTGACCAGGCCAACCGCCCGGCTGTAGGGCGCACTCTGGGTAACCACCTCGACGCCGGCCGGCTCGAACACTTTGCGCAGCACATCCCAGGCCACCCCGGTACCGTCGGCATTGGTGTAGTCGAGCCACTCCTCGCTAACCAGATGGATCTGTTTCGGGATGCCCTCGGCAGCTGTTACCCACGGGGCAATACTCAGCAGCATTGCCAGCAGTACAGTCCTTACGGCCATTCACGCACTCCCTGTTTCAGGCAACCGCCCACACCAGAACCTGCATGCCCAGCCAGGCAAACACGCCGGCCAGGATATCGTCGAGCATGATGCCGACGCCCCCGTGCACATGACGATCGATCCAGCGGATCGGCCACGGCTTGAGGATGTCGAAGAAGCGGAACATCAGGAACCCTGCCAACAGCCACTGCCAGCCCTCCGGCACCAGCCAGAGGGTGATCCACATGCCGACAATCTCGTCCCAGACAATGCCTTCATGGTCGTGTACACGCAAGTCATTGGCAACTTTGCCGCACAACCAGAAGCCAAACAGCATGCTCACGCCGAGCAACAGCCAGTATCCCCAGTCGGGCAACATCTGCCAAAGCGGGATAAACGGTATGGCCACCAGCGAGCCCCAGGTACCTGGCGCCTTGGGCAAGGTGCCAGAACCGAAGCCAAAAGCGATGAAGTGCCACGGGTTGCGCCAGACCGAAGGCGGAACGAACTCCGCAGGCACCTGGTTGGGGTGATCGGTCACGGTCTCTCCCTAAAGTGTTGATAGCCCCGCTGGACGGGGGTTATGTCCTGGCCCTGTGCGTCGCGCAAGGTCACGCCTTGCCCTTCGAGCACACGACCGACGGTATGCACTTCGATAAAATCGAAGGCTGCCAAGGGCGCCAGCGCCTCGGGTGGCAAGGTGAAGGCCAGTACGTAATCGTCGCCACCGGTAAGCGCCGCCTGCACGGCGGCTTCACGGCCGAGGAAGGCCTCCAGAGCAGGAGACACTGGCACTTGCGCCAGGTTCACCTCCAACGCGACACCGGATGCCTTGGCAATATGCCCACAGTCGGCGAGCAGCCCGTCGGAGATGTCCAGCGCCGCCGTGGCCCGGCCACGCAGCAGGGCACCGAGGGTGAGCTGCGGCATCGGTGACCAGTAATGGGCCAGCAGCGGCTCGGCCTGCGCGGCAGGCGCCTCGCGCTCGCCCAGCACCAAGGGCAAGGCACCGGCGGCCTTGCCCAGCGAACCGCCGACACACAACAGGTCACCCGGCCTTGCACCGCTGCGGCGCAAGGCCTGGCCAGCCGGCACGCGGCCGAACACGGTGACGGTGATACTCAAGGGGCCGCGCGTCGTGTCACCACCGATCAGGCTCATGCGGCAACGGTGGGCCATGCGACCAAGGCCGTCGGCATAGGCCGCCAGCCAGTCAGGGCCAACGTCAGGGAGGGTCAGTGCGAGGGTAAAGCCGATTGCAGTCGCGCCCATGGCTGCCAGGTCACTGGCCGCCACAGCCAACGATCGCTGGCCAAGCAGCAACGGATCGCAAACAGCAGGAAAGTGCACCCCGGCGACCAGGGTGTCGGTAGACACCGCCAGTTGCTCACCGGGGGGAAGGTCCAGCAGGGCACAGTCGTCGCCGATACCCAGCGCCACGCCCTCGCCCCCCTGCGCACAGGGCGCAGCGGCGAAGTAATGGTTGATCAGCTCGAACTCACCCATGACCAGGCAGCGCCAGGATCAGCGCTTGTTCGCCTTGACTTCTGCTTCACGCAGCGCCGGGGCTAGCTTGTCGAGCACGCCGTTGACGAACTTGTGGCCGTCAGTGGCACCGAAGACCTTGGCCAGTTCCACACCTTCGTTGATCACGACGCGGTACGGCACGTCGACGCGTTTGATCAGTTCCCAGGTGGACAGACGCAGCACGGCCAGCTCGACCGGGTCGAGCTCTTCCAGTGCGATGGTCATGCAAGGCACCAGCGCTTTGTCGATTTCGCCCTTGATTGCCGGGACCCCATGCAGGATCTCGCGGAAATAGGCACCGTCGACATCGGTGAAATCGTTATCCACCCGGAACTGCGCTTCGATCTCGTTCAGCGAATGCTGGGCCATGTGCCACTGGTAGAGGGCCTGGGTCGCGAGCTTGCGGGCTTCGCGGCGCTTGGCGCTCTTCGAGGGCTTGCCGGCATCCGCAGGTTTTGGATCGCGCGGGTTGAAACGATCGCTTTCGTCGCTAATCACTTGGCCTCCAACTGCGCCAGCAGGCTGACCATTTCCAGTGCGGACAGGGCAGCTTCAGCACCTTTGTTGCCGGCTTTGGTGCCAGAACGCTCGATGGCTTGCTCGATGGAGTCGACGGTCAGTACGCCGAAGGCCACCGGAACACCGAACTCCATGGACACCTGGGCCAGGCCCTTGGTGCACTCGCCCGCCACGTATTCGAAGTGCGGGGTACCGCCACGGATCACGGCGCCCAGGGCGATGATCGCGTCGTAGGCGCCTTGCTGGGCGACCTTCTGTGCCACCAGCGGGATCTCGAATGCACCCGGGGCACGGATGATGGTGATGTCGCTTTCGCTGACACCGTGGCGTACCAGGGCATCAACGGCACCGCTTACCAGGCTTTCGACAACGAAGCTGTTGAAGCGGCCAACCACCAAAGCATAGCGACCTTTGGGGGCGATGAAGGTACCTTCGATGGTCTTCAGGGTCATTCCGATATTCTCATCTTCAAGAGCGAGGCCGCATACAAGCGGCCTCGACAGGGGTCTGGACTCGAGCAGAGGGCGTCAATGCCGCCTCAAGTCACTCGGAGGGCACGTATTCTACAACTTCCAGATCGAATCCGGATATCGCGTTGAACTTCATCGGCGAACTCATCAGGCGCATCTTGCGCACACCGAGGTCGCGCAGGATCTGCGAACCGGCCCCCACGGTGCTGTAGGTAGTCGGTGCCTTGGCCGGTGCATCGCCCGCGCTTTCGCGGATGTGCGCCAGCAGCACGTCGCCGTCCAGCGGGTGCCCCAGCAGCAGCACCACGCCACTGCCGGCTTCGGCCACTGCGGCCATGGCCGCGCGCAGGCTCCAGCGGCCTGGCTGCTTGACCAGCAGCAGGTCACGCAGTGGGTCCATATTGTGTACCCGTACCAAGGTCGGCTCTTCGGCGCAGATCTTGCCCAGGGTCAAGGCCATGTGCACGTCGCCTTCGACCGCGTCACGGTAGGTGACCAGGTTGAACTCACCCAGCTCGCTCTCCACCGATTGCTCGGAGACACGCTGCACGGTGCGCTCGTGGATCATGCGGTAGTGGATCAGGTCGGCAATGGTGCCGATCTTCAGGCCGTGCTCGGCGGCGAACACTTCCAGTTCGGCGCGGCGCGACATGGTGCCGTCGTCGTTCATCACTTCGCAGATCACGCCGCTTGGCTCGAAACCGGCCATGCGCGCCAGGTCACAGGCGGCTTCGGTGTGGCCGGCACGCGCCAGCGTACCGCCTGGCTGGGCCATCAGCGGGAAGATGTGACCAGGGCTGACAATGTCTTCGGCCTTGGCGTCCTTGGCAGCAGCAGCCTGCACAGTGCGGGCGCGGTCGGCGGCGGAAATACCGGTGGTGACGCCCTCGGCGGCCTCGATCGACACGGTGAACTTGGTGCCGAAGCCCGAGCCGTTGCGCGGTGCCATCAACGGCAGCTTCAGCGTTTCGCAACGCTCGCGGGTCATCGGCATGCAGATCAGGCCACGGGCATGCTTGGCCATGAAGTTGATGTGCTCCGGCTGGCAGCATTCGGCCGCCATGATGATGTCGCCTTCGTTCTCGCGGTCTTCGTCATCCATCAGGATGACCATTTTGCCCTGGCGGATGTCTTCGACCAGTTCTTCGATGCTGTTGAGCGCCACGCGGCACCCCCTTCTCAATCAGGATTTCAAGAAGCCATTGGCGGCCAGGAAGCTTTCGGTAATGCCACTGCCCTTGCTCGGTTCGGCGGCCTTGTCACCCAGCAGCAAGCGCTCCAGGTAACGGGCCAGCAGGTCGACCTCAAGGTTTACCCGACGCCCTGCACGGTAATCGGCCATGATGGTTTCGGACAGAGTGTGCGGGACAATGGTCAGCTCGAACTCGGCGCCATTGACCTCATTGACCGTCAGGCTGGTGCCGTCGACGGTGATCGAACCCTTGTGGGCGATGTACTTGGCCAGTTCCTTCGGTGCACGCACGCGGAACTGGATGGCGCGGGCGTTATCGCTGCGCGAAATGATTTCGCCAACCCCGTCGACGTGGCCGCTGACCAGGTGCCCGCCCAGGCGGGTGGTGGGGGTCAGGGCTTTTTCCAGGTTGACCTTGCTGCCGCTCTTGAGGTCGATGAAGGCGGTGCGCTTGAGGGTTTCGACGCTGACATCGGCCCAGAAGCCGTCGCCCGGCAGTTCTACGGCCGTGAGGCATACACCGTTGACGGCGATGCTGTCGCCGAGCTTGACGTCCCCCAGGTCGAGCTTGCCGGTTTCTACGTAGACGCGCACGTCACCACCCTTGGGAGTCAGGCTGCGGATGGTGCCGATGGATTCGATGATGCCGGTGAACATGGGGTCTTCCTCAAAAACGGTTTGCGCGGGGCAAGCCCGGCATTATACGCCGGGTGCTGGCAGGGGGATGGCCGTGACCCGCCAGTCATCGCCCACTGCGCGCATTTCGGTAATTTTCAGCCGTGGTGCTTCGCTCATCTTGTCCATCGGCCAGTCCAGCAGCGGCCGGGCCTGAGAGCCGAGGAAGGTGCCAGCGACGAACAGCTGGTACTCATCGACCAGGCCTTGCCGTGCGAAGGCACCGACCAGGCCGGCACCGGCTTCCAGCAGGATTTCGTTGACGCCGCGGGCGGCCAGGGCGTGAAGCAGCGCCCCCAGGTCGACCTGGCCATTGTCGCCCGGCAAGCTGAGCAATTCGTGGCCGGCAGCGGCATAGCGCGGGTCATCTGCGACAGCAGTCACCACCAGAGCCGGGCCGGCCTGGAAGAACGGCGCCGCCAGGGGCAGGCGCAGACGGCCATCGACCAGCACCCGCAAGGGTGTGCGGCTAAGAGCCAGGGCAGTAGTTTCGGCATCCAGGCCCAGCTCGGCACCACGCACGGTCATGCGTGCGTTGTCTGCCAGCACGCTGGCGGCGCTGGTCAGCACCACGCTGGAGCGGGCGCGCAAGCGCTGCACGGCTGAGCGAGCAGCCGGGCCGGTGATCCACTGGCTTTCACCACTGGCCATGGCGGTGCGGCCGTCCAGGCTCATGGCCAGCTTGGCGCGAACGAACGGCAGGCCGTGCTCCATACGCTTGAGGAAGCCTGGGTTGAGGGCGCGGGCCTCGGCTTCGAGCACCCCGCTGGCCACTTCGATTCCGGCTTCGGCCAGGCGCCGCAGGCCCTGTCCCGCCACTTGCGGGTTAGGGTCCTGCATGGCTGCGACTACTCGCGCCACACCGGCCTTGACCAGCGCTTCGGCACACGGCGGCGTACGGCCATGGTGGCTGCATGGCTCCAAGGTGACATAGGCACAAGCACCCCGGGCAAGTTCACCGGCCTGGCGCAGGGCATGCACTTCGGCATGGGGCTCGCCGGCGCGAACGTGCCAGCCTTCGCCAACCACTTCGCCATCACGCACGATCACGCAGCCTACGCGCGGGTTCGGGTGGGTGGTGTACAGGCCTTTACGCGCCAGCTCCAGCGCACGGGCCATGTAGTGGGCGTCAAGGATGGCGGCTTGGCTGGGCATGTTCACTCTTTAGCTGGCTCACGGGCCAGGCGGTCGATTTCTTCGCGGAACTCGTCGAGGTCCTGGAAGCGCCGGTACACCGAAGCAAAGCGGATATAGGCCACTTCATCGAGTTTGCGCAACTCGGCCATGACCATTTCACCGACCACCAGCGATTTGACTTCGCGCTCGCCTGTGGCACGCAGCCGGCTCTTGATGTGCGCCAGCGCAGCTTCCAGGCGCTCGACGCTGACCGGACGCTTTTCCAGGGCCCGTTGCATACCAGCGCGCAGCTTTTCTTCGTCGAAGGGCTGGCGCGTGCCGTCCTGCTTGATCAGCCGGGGCAGCACCAGCTCGGCGGTTTCGAAGGTGGTGAAGCGCTCGCCGCAGGCCACGCATTCACGGCGGCGGCGCACCTGCTCGCCCTCGGCGACGAGGCGAGAGTCGATGACCTTGGTGTCGTTGGCACCGCAAAAGGGACAGTGCATGGTGGCAGGCAACAAAAAAAGGGAGGGCCATGGTAGCGCATTGCACTGGCAAGACAAGCCAAAGGGGTTAACATCCATGGGAAATATGCCCGTGAAGGACTCCCCCATGCACTACCGAGCGCTCGTC
Organism: Pseudomonas sp. NBRC 111139; assembly: GCF_001753955.1. NCBI lineage: Bacteria > Pseudomonadati > Pseudomonadota > Gammaproteobacteria > Pseudomonadales > Pseudomonadaceae > Pseudomonas > Pseudomonas sp. NBRC 111139. The sequence continues at coordinate 49,139 of NZ_BCBP01000022.1, read as the reverse complement.
GTGCTGTGCTGCGCCGCTCTGCTTGCCGCCTGCGGCAGCGACAGGCCAAAGACCGACAACCCAGTGCCCGCGCCAGCCCCTTCGGCCAAGGCCGAAGTACTGGGCCCGCTGCCGGCCTACCAGCGCGAGCTGAGCGGCACCTTGCTGGAAATTCCGGCGGGTGCCGAGGTGGAACTGGCCTTGCTGGTGATCGACGAACGCGACCGCCCGCAGCGCCTGCTGGCCAGCAGCAACCTGACCGGCACCGGCCAGGCGCTGCCCTACCACCTGCGTTTCAACCCCGAAGCCTTCCCGCCCGGCGCACGGGTCGAACTGCGTGGCCGCGCCAGCAACTCCGGCCAGCTGATCATGCACCTGCCCCCGGTGCGCATTACCCAGGCACAAACCCAGGCCACCGGCCCGCTGCGTTTCGAGAAGGCGCCTTAAGTGATGCCGCTGGCCCTGCAACAGGCCCTCAGCGGCCTGATCGGCGAAGCACGCCTGATCGTCAGCGAACTGCCCGACTGTGACCTGAAGCTATGGCTGATCAACGACCAGAACATGGATCGCGCCTTCAGCAGCGAAGAAACCTGGCGCATTCTTGAAGAACCTCCCTATTGGAGCTTCTGCTGGGCCAGCGGGCTGGCAATGGCCCGCTACCTGGCCGAACGCCCGGAGTGGGTGGCGGGCAAGCGCGTGCTGGACTTTGGCGCCGGCTCTGGTATCGCCGGCATTGCTGCTGCACGCGCCGGTGCACGGGAAGTGGTGGCCTGCGACCTCGACCCGCTGGCCCTCGATGCCTGCCGTGCGAATGCAGCACTGAACGGGGTGACATTACGCTACAGCAGCGATTTTTTTGCCGAGGAAGACCGCTTCGACCTGATCCTGGTTGCCGATGTGCTGTACGACCGCGCCAACCTGCCGCTGCTGGATGCCTTCCTGAGCCGCGGTCGGCAGGCCTTGGTGGCCGACTCGCGGGTACGTGACTTTCACCACCCGTTGTACCAGCAATTGGGCGTGCTCGAAGCACTGACCCTGCCGGACCTGGCCGAGCCACACGAATTCCGCCGGGTCAGCCTGTACCACGCCAGCCGCGACACCTTATAGTGGTGCCATACACGAGTTTGCGAGAGTCGCGATGACCCAAGACACGCCTTACATTTTCGACGCCACCGATACCAACTTCCAGCAACTGGTGATCGAGAACTCCTTCCACAAGCCAGTGCTGGTGGACTTCTGGGCCGAGTGGTGCGCGCCGTGCAAGGCGCTGATGCCATTGCTGGCAAAGATTGCCGAGGGTTACCAGGGCGAACTGCTGCTGGCCAAGATCAACTGCGACGTGGAGCAACAGGTGGTTGCCCAGTTCGGCATCCGTAGCCTGCCGACAGTGGTGCTGTTCAAGGACGGTCAGCCGGTGGACGGTTTTGCCGGGGCGCAACCGGAGTCGGCGATCCGCGCCATGCTCGAGCCGCATGTACAACTGCCAGCCGCGCCCACCGCCTCGCCACTGGAGCAGGCAAAGGCGCTGTTTGCCGAAAGCCGTTTTGCCGAAACCGAAGCGCTGTTGCAGGCGCTGCTGGGTGAGGACAACAGCAATGTCGAGGCGCTGATCCTGTATGCCCGCTGCCTGGCCGAGCGTGGCGAGCTGGGCGAAGCGCAAGTGGTGCTGGATGCGGTCAAGACTGACGAACACAAAGCTGCACTGGCCGGTGCCAAGGCCCAGCTGACCTTCCTGCGCCAGGCTGCCAGCCTGCCGGAAGTGGCAGACCTTAAAAGCCGTCTGGCGCAGAACCCGCAAGACGACGAGGCGGCTTATCAGCTGAGCATTCAGCAACTGGCGCGCCAGCAGTATGAGGCGGCGCTGGAGGGGCTGCTGAAGCTGTTCCAGCGTAACCGTGGCTACGAGAACGGGCTGCCGCAGAAGGCGCTGTTGCAGGTGTTCGAATTGCTGGGTGGCGATCACCCGCTGGTTGGTGTTTATCGTCGCAAGCTGTCGGCGGCGATGTTCTGAGTGACCTTGAAGCCTGCGCTGGACCAGTGGGAGCGGGCATGCCTGCGAGGAACCAGCGCAGTGGAGGCACCGGCTTTGCCGGTGTTCGCGGGTAAACCCGCTCCTACAGGCGAGCGCGCAGGCTTTTCAGAATTTGAGAGCGGGCATGCCCGCGAAGAAGCCAACGCAGTGGCTGGCACCGGCTCTGCCGGTGTTCGCGGGTAAACCCGCTCCTACAGGCGAGCGCGCAGGCTTGGCTCCAACAGCGAAAACAGCTCTCACCCCACCCAGTGATACATCGGCGCATCCACGCCACTTTCTACCTTTACCTCACTGCTGTGCCGCAAGCGCACCAGCAACCGTTTACCCGCCGCCGTACTCCCCGCCAACCCTTCCAGCCGGTCCAGCAATTCCGGCCCGCTCATCTGTCCTGCCAGACGCAACACATCACGCGCCGCAGCCCACTGACCGTCATCTTGGCGCGGCGCGACCACCGCAGCTGTCGCGGCCGCCTGGGCTACCATCGGCACCTCGGTCTGCCGCCCCAGTTGCGCCCACTCTTCAGGCGTCAGCTCGATGGTCAGGTCCACCGGCCAATCACCAATCTGTCCACGAATTCTCATGATGCATTCCTTGAGCCCAAATCAATGCAGCCATGCTACCGCAACATGAAACATGCGCCACATCGGCTGGCGGCACGCCGAGAAGTTGTTATAACATAACCCTATCTTTCAGCCCGCTCCGGAGTCTTCCATGCGTCGCCTGCTGCTCGCCCTGCCCTTCGCTTTGCTGCCACTGGCCGTGGCCCATGCTCACGATGACCATGATCATGACCACACCCATGGCTCCCTCGGCGCCCACGAGCATGGCGTAGCCAAGCTCAACGCAGTGCTCGATGGCAATACCTTGGAACTGGAACTGGACAGCCCGGCAATGAACCTGGTCGGCTTCGAGCATGCCGCCAGCAACGATGCCGACAAGGCCAAAGTCGCCGCCGTGCGCCAGCAACTTGAACAACCACTGAAGCTGTTCGGCCTTTCCGCCGCCGCAGGCTGCAAGGAAGACCAGCAGGCACTGGAAAGCCCTCTCTTCGGTGACGCCTCCAAGGCCGACGACGAGGGTGACGAGCACGAGCACGGCCATCAGCACAGCGACATCGGCGCCCATTATCAGCTGACTTGCGCCAACCCCGACAAACTGACAGAGCTGGACCTGGCGCCGCTGTTCAAGGCCTTCCCCGCCACCCAGAAAATCAACGTGCAACTGATCGGCCCCAATGGCCAGAAAGGCGTGGAAACCACGCCGGCCAAGGCAACGGTCGCCTTCTGAATGAACCAGCCGTTGATCGATCTGCATGACCTGATGTTCGCCTGGCCAGGTCACCCGCCGCTGCTGGATATTCCGGCATTACGCCTGGACGCTGGTGAAGCGCTGTTTCTCAAGGGCCCCAGCGGCAGTGGCAAGACGACCTTGCTGGGCCTGCTGGGTGGGGTGAACGTGCCGGTCCAGGGCCGCATCCAGTTGCTCGGTCAGGACCTTGGCAGCCTGAGCCAGGGCGCCCGCGACCGCTTTCGGGTCGATCACACCGGGTATATCTTCCAGCAGTTCAACCTGCTGCCGTTCCTCTCGGTACGTGAAAACGTCGAGCTGCCCTGCCGCTTCTCGCGCAGCCGCAAGGCCCGCGCCGAGCAGCGCCATGGCAGTGTTGACCAGGCGGCCAGCACGCTGCTGACCCACCTGGGCCTGGGCGACCCTGCCATGCTCGCCCGCCGCGCCGACAGCCTGTCGATCGGCCAGCAGCAACGGGTCGCCGCCGCCCGCGCACTGATCGGCCAGCCTGAGCTGGTGATTGCCGACGAACCGACCTCGGCACTGGATGCAGACACCCGCGAAGCGTTCATCCGCCTGCTGTTCGATGAGTGCCGTGCCGCCGGTGCCAGCTTGTTGTTCGTCAGCCACGACCAGAGCCTGGCACCGCTGTTCGACCGCCACCTGTCGCTTGCCGAACTGAACCGCGCTGCCAAGCCCCAGGAGGCCTGATGTACCTGCTCCGCCTTGCCTTGGCCAGCCTGGCCAACCGCCGCTTCACGGCGTTTCTGACCGCCTTTGCCATTGCCCTGTCGGTGTGCCTGCTGCTGGCTGTTGAGCGGGTCCGTACCGAAGCCCGTGCCAGCTTCGCCAGCACCATCAGCGGCACCGACCTGATTGTCGGTGCACGCTCCGGCTCGGTGAACCTGCTGCTGTACTCGGTATTCCGCATTGGCAACGCGACCAACAACATCCGCTGGGACAGCTTCCAGCACTATGCACAGGACCCACGGGTGAAGTGGGCAATCCCGATCTCGCTGGGCGACTCGCACCGCGGTTACAGAGTGATGGGTACCACCACGGATTACTTCAGCCATTACCAGTACGGCCGCCGCCAGCACCTGGAACTGAGCCAGGGGCGTACGTTCGCCAACGACCCGTTCGAAGTGGTGCTCGGCGCCGAAGTGGCCGAGGCATTGCACTACAAGCTGGGTGACAAGCTGGTGCTGGCCCACGGTGTGGCCGCAATCAGCCTGGTCAAGCACGACGACAAGCCGTTTACCGTGGTCGGCGTACTCAAGCGCACCGGCACACCCGTCGACCGCACCCTGCATATCAGCCTGGGCGGCATGGAAGCGATCCATATCGACTGGCACAACGGCGTACCCGCCCGTGGCGCCGGCCGCATCAGCGCCGAGCAGGCCCGTACCATGGACCTGCAACCTGCCGCCATCACTGCGTTCATGCTTGGCCTTAACAGCAAGATCGCAACCTTCAGTTTGCAGCGAGAGATCAACGAGTACCGCAGCGAGCCGCTGCTGGCGATCCTGCCAGGGGTCGCCCTGCAGGAGCTGTGGAGCCTGATGGGCACTGCAGAACAGGCATTGTTCGTGGTGTCACTGTTCGTGGTGCTGACCGGTTTGATCGGCATGCTCACGGCGATTCTCACCAGCCTCAACGAACGCCGCCGAGAGATGGCGATCTTGCGTTCGGTCGGGGCCCGGCCTTGGCATATTGCGGGGTTGCTGGTACTGGAAGCACTGTCACTGGCCTCGGTCGGGATCGTGGCCGGGCTTGGCTTGCTATATGCGGGTATCGCCCTGGCGCAGGGGTATGTGCAGGCCAACTACGGTTTGTATCTGCCGCTGGCGCTGCCGAGCATTCATGAGTGGACCTTGCTAGCGATTATCCTTGGCGCAGCGTTGCTGATGGGCAGCGTGCCGGCATGGCGGGCCTATCGGCAGTCGCTGGCCGATGGTTTGACCCTACACCTCTGAGAGCGCGGAATGATCCATTACCTCCTGCACTTCTTCGCGGGTAAACCCGCTCCTACACCGGGTCGTGTTCCCCTTGCAGGAGCGGGTTCACCCGCGAAGAGGCCAGCACTGCAGATACTACTGAGCCTGCTGATTACCGTAGCGATGCCCTTGTGGGCTTCGGAACCCCGCGAACTCGACTGGCCCGCCCTGATCCCCGAAGGCGCCCCGGTCATCCCGCCGCAACTCACCCCGCTGCACGACATGTCACAGCTCAGCAACGCCCTGTCTGCCGAATCCGCCCCACCCGCGCGCCAACAGGCGCCCGACGCGCCAGTGGTAAAAAGCCTCGACGGCCAACAGGTCAAACTACCCGGCTACATCGTGCCACTGGAGGTCAGCGAAGAAGGCCGCACCACCGAATTCCTGCTGGTCCCTTACTATGGCGCGTGCATCCACGTGCCGCCGCCACCGCCGAACCAGATCGTGCACATTTTCAGCGAGATGGGCGTGCGCGTCGAAGACCTCTACCAGCCCTACTGGATCGAGGGAAAGATGCAGGTTAGAGCTTCCAGCAGCGAGTTGGCCGACGCCGGCTACCAGATGGAAGCCGAGAAAATCTACGCTTATGAGCTGAGATGAGAACTGTTTCGAATTCGTGAAGACGCTTCTTTGAGCTGGGTCAAACTTTCCGTTTAACCAGCTCCGTACCATTGGACCACTCGATTAATAACGTCCTTTGGGAGCTTCCATGAACAAGTCCTTGCTGGGTGCCTCGCTTGTGGCCCTTGCGCTCGCCGCCCCTGCCGCCCACGCCTATCAGGCGGGGGACATGATCCTGCGCGCAGGCGCCATCACCACCGCCCCGAACGAGAGCAGCGGCGACCTCAAGTTCGACGGCAACAAGGTGTCGGGCACCAAGGCGACCCTGGACAGCGATACCCAGTTGGGCCTGACCTTTGCCTACATGCTCACCGACCACATCGGCCTGGAGCTGCTGGCAGCGACCCCGTTCAAGCACACCGTCGCCGTAAAAGGCCTGGGCGGCGGGCTGGACGGCAAGCTGGCAGACATCAAGCAACTGCCACCGACGCTGTCGCTGCAGTACTACCCAATGGAACCGAATTCGCGCTTCCAGCCGTACGCTGGCGTCGGTATCAACTACACCCTGTTCTTTGACGAAGACTTGAGCAGCGCACGCAAGCAACAAGGCTTCAGCAACCTCAAGCTGCAGGATTCGGTAGGTATCGCCGGCCAACTGGGCATGGACTACTTGCTGACCGACAACCTGCTGGTAAACGCCTCGGTCTGGTACGTCGACATCGACACCAAGGCCAGCGTCAACGGCCCGACCGCCCTTGGCTACAGCAAGACCAAGGTCAACGTCGACGTCGACCCATGGGTATACATGGTCGGCCTTGGCTACAAGTTCTGACCTGAACATCGCAGGGCGGCCTCGGCCGCCCTCGCGCGTTGCAGCCATAGCCAATAGCACAGTGCGACGGCACTGATGCCCACGCCAAGCCCACACACGGCAACCCAGCCCCAGTGTGCAAACACCCAGCTCGCCAACACCGCCCCCAAACCGCTGCCCAGCGAATAGCAACACATGTAAGCGCCGATCAATCGGCTAGCCATCGCACCACGTCCGGCCAGCAACAGGCTCTGGTTGGTGACATGCACTGCCTGCACGGCAAAGTCCAGCATCAGCACACCCAGCACGAAGGCCAGCAATGAATGCTCGACGAACGCTGTTGGCAGCCACGACAGCGTCAGCAGGGCCAACGACACCCCGGTCGTACGCTCCCCCCTTCCAAGGTCGGCCAGACGACCGGCATGCGAAGCCGCCAGCGTACCCGCGACACCTGCCAGGCCAAACAGGCCGATCTCGGTATGGCTCAGCGCCAGCGGCGCAGTACTGAGCGGCATGACCATGGCACTCCACAGCACGCTGAATGCGGCGAAGATCAACACACCGAACACGCCGCGCTGGCGCAGCAACCGGTCGTGCCGATACAGGCTGAACTGAGCCATGATCAGCGCCCGGTAACCCGGCCTACTCCTCATCGGCTGCCCGCCGGGCAGGCTGCGCCACAGCACCAGCGCCAACAGCATCAAGAGCCCTGCAGCGACCAGGTACACACTTCGCCAACCGGCCAGGTCAGCAAGCCCGCCCGAAGCCAGCCGTGCCAGCAGAATACCCAGCACCACACCACTGGTGACGGTGCCTACCGCCTGCCCTTGCTGGCCAGGTGAGGCCAGGCTCGCGGCATGAGCCACCATCACCTGCACCATGACTGCCATCAACCCGGCGATAGCCAGAGCCAGCAGCAATATTGCCCAGTTCGGCGCCATGCCAACGCCGACCAGCGCAAGCGCCGAGAACAGCAACTGGCCAAGCAACAGACGTTTACGGTCGACCAAGTCCCCGAGCGGCACAATCAGTAGCAGCCCCAGGGCGTAACCCCCCTGGGTCGCGCCAACGACCCAGCCAATCTGCTGCTGCGCCACCCCCAACTCAGCAGCCATCGACTCAAGCAGCGGTTGAGCGAAGTACACCGTCGCCACAGCCATCGCACTGGTGGTGGCAAGCAACAGGGTTATCCAGCGTGTCAGCGAAGGTGTCATCGGGCAAAGCCTCTGGAATCTGGTTTCAATTTGAAACTACATGCTGGCTATTTAGCAAATGTGGTTTTAATCTGCAACCAGATAATCAAGACAGGCTTGCCCCATGCTCGATGAAAACAATGCGCAGTGCCCCGTGGCCCGGGCTCTGGAGGTGCTGGGTGACCGTTGGGCGCTGATGATCCTGCGCGATGCCTTTGACGGCCTACGGCGTTTCAGTGAATTTCAGAAGAACCTGGGGCTGGCGAAGAACATCCTCACCTCGCGGCTAAAGCTGTTGGTGGAAAGTGGGTTGCTGATGACACAGCCGGCGTCGGATGGCAGTGCCTACAAAGAGTATGTGCTGACCGACAAAGGGCGGTCGGTGTTTCCAGTGGTGGTTGGTTTGAGGCAGTGGGGGGAGCGGTTTCTGTTCGAGGCGGGTGAAACGCGTTCGGAGCTGGTGGACGGCGTGACGGGGCAGGCGCTTGAAGTATTGCAGGTCCGTGGCCAGGATGGGCGGGTCTTACATCCCGAAGATTGCCAGCGCAGAAGGGTGCGGCATGGGTGATGTCAGGGCTGCTGAGCAGCCCCGCGGGGCTCAGCCTTTACCGAGAAGCTTTGTCAGGCCTTCAACCATCGGCGTTACCTGCGCAAATTTGAACCGCGCCAACAACCGCTGGTTATCCGCTCGCGAATGGCGGATATCACCCGATCGCGCCGCCGCATAGCTGATCGCTGGCAAGCTCCCTACAACCTTCTCCAGCGCAGCCAGCAACTGGTTCAGTGAGGTCGCCTGGTTCAGCCCGATATTCACCGCCCCCTCCTCGACCTGCGGCTGCTCCAGTGCCTGCACCATCACCTGCACCAGGTCGCCCACGTAAAGGAAGTCACGGGTCTGCTCGCCGTCACCGAACACTGTAATCGGCAAGCCCTGCACAGCGCGCTCGCAGAAGATGCTGATCACCCCGGAATACGGTGAGGAAGGGTCCTGCCGTGGCCCGAAGATATTGAAGAAGCGAAACACCACCGGCTCCAGACCATGCTGGCGACGGTAGAAGTCCAGGTACTGCTCACTGGCCAGCTTGTCCACGGCATAAGGGGTCAACGGCGCCTTGGGCGTGTCTTCGGAAATCGACTCCCCTTCACCATTGTTGCCGTACACCGCTGCGCTGGAGGCGAAGAGCACCCGGCGCACGCCATGCACGCGCATGGCTTCGCAAACGTTGAGGGTACCGATGAAGTTACTCTGGTGGGTACGCACCGGGTCTTCGACCGAGGCCTGAACCGACGCTACCGCCGCCAGATGCACCACAGCACGGCAGCCAGCCGCAGCCTGAGTGACCAGCCCTGCATCGGCAACATCACCTTCGATCAGTTCCAGCCGTGGGTGGTCGACCTGCAGATTGCTTCGCCGGCCGGTGGAGAAGTCGTCGAGAATGCGTACGGCGTAGCCTTTGTCCAACAACGCATCGCACAGGTGGGAGCCAATGAAGCCGGCACCGCCGGTGATCAGGATGGGGGCGTCAGCCATGGCGGTAGAACCGGTCCAGTAGAGGTGGCAAACCAGCGCGCCAGGCACGCGGCTTGATACCGAAGGTATGAAGGATTTTCTTGCAGGCCAGTACCGCGTGCTGTGGCTCTTCGCTGGCATCCGGGCGCGCGGCATGGGCCTGCGGCGTGGGGGCCTGAACGGCCAGCTGGCGGTATTGACCGGCCTCGGCGAGGATCGCCTGGCCCAGCGCCAGCGGCGTGGTCGCCTCATTGCCGGCGTAATGGTAGGTGCCCCACAGCGGCGCATTGCAATCCAGTTGCTTGAGCACCGACAGGATCACTCGGGCGGCATCATCAACCGGCGTCGGGTTGCCACGTCGATCATCGGCCAGCAGCAGTTCCTGTGGTTGCTCGGCACGGGTCAGGAAGCGGCCCAACGCGCCATCGATGCTCTCGTCCAGCAACCAGCCAAAGCGCAGCAACACATGCTGCGGGCAGGCCGCACGCACGCTCTGCTCGATGCGCCATAGGGCCTGGCCACGCAAGCCCAGCGGCACTGGCTCGTCCTTTTCGCTATAGGCCGTGGCCCGCGAACCATCGAACACACGGTAGCTGGAGGGCTGCACCAAGGTGATCTGATGGTGCTGGCACAGCTCTGCCAACCGCTCCACCGCCCGCTCCTGTTGAGCCAGGCGCTGCTCGCTGACCGACTCGGCCTGGAACCAGTCGAAGTAATAGGCCAGGTTGACCAGCGCGTCGGGGCGATGGTCATCGAGCAGCTGAGTGAGGCTTGAGGGCGCCCAGCCGTTCTCGGGCGGGCGCGGTGCCAGGAATGCGATGTCCTCCTCGGCCCCAAGACGAATCAGCGCTTGCCCGAGGGCATTGCCACCACCCAACAGCATTAGGCGCATACGCATAGAGTCAGCAGATCCGGAGAGGTTGATGAGAAAAAAGAGTCATTTTGCGGTTTCCTGCCCGGGAAGTCCAACACCGGACCCGTTCGATGCCACAGGGGGTGATTCCACCATTTCACTGCTCAATACCGCCACAGACAGAAATCTCCTACGACATACGAGGAATGGGCTGACTACCACGTCTCGGCATAACTGCATTGAATAGTCGACTCCCCACTTGCCAGCCAGGGAGTTTCACCTAAAAACGACAAGGAACGTTCAATGCTTCATTCGGAAGCTGCCTACCTGGATTTCTACCCAGAGCAAAGCCAAGCCATAGCCTTTGCAAGCCAAACCCTTGCTGATTTGGGTGGAGCGGAGGCTAAAGGAGTGGCACTTCAGTGCTCGTATATTCGCCGATCAACTCGAGAAAGGTGCTCACTGAAGACCCGCTGCTGGTCCGTGGTTGAGCACAGAAAAATACTCCATAATCGAAATCGACTTGACGTTTGTCCAGCAAGCTTTTGAACGCGGCCTGTAACCTGGGCGCATTGTCAGTTTTTTCTCTCAGCGGGGCGATCATCTGGCCGCTGGCGCTGGCAATGGCGCTCGCCGCCTTTCTGGGCGCACAATTGGGGGCTCGCTGCGCAGTGCGCTTCGGCTCGCGCCTCATAAAACCGCTGCTGGTCAGTGTCTGCTGCATCATGGCACTCAAACTGCTGCTCGATACCGGCAACCCGCTCGGCGATTGGCTCAACCAGTTCTTCTAGAGAGCACCATGCACATTCAAAAGGCTTCCCCGCAGCGCGTGAAGTGGCAGTTTGACGAGCCCGCCCCGGGCAAAGAGCTGTTCATCAATGAAGTCTTTGAAAACTACCAGCAACAGGCGCGATTGCTGGTACCTGATATCGAGCGCGCAGCCCCCGCATTCGTTTTGGGGGGCGCGCGTTCCGACTTTACCCGGCTCAACCCTCTGCTTTATCGCCTGCAAACCGCAGGCATTGGTTCACTCACTGGCAATCTGTCAGGTCATAGCCTCGCCAGCGAGCCAGGCGCAACGGCGCCGTCGCTGGCGACGAACCTTGATGAAGCAAAGCGTTTCCACGCGCATATCGCGCCTCGATGCCGAACGCTCATTGGCCACAGCCTTGGCGCGGCCATTACGCTTAAGCTTGCAGCACAGTTGCCACAAGTGGACAGCATCGTATTGATCTGCCCTGCTGTTTATCCAGACGATGCCCACCAGGCGCCGTTCGGCCCGGCATTCACTGCCGCCATCAACAAGCGTTTCGGTTTTCTGGAGAGCGATAGCTACACCTTCCTCAACCAGTTTCGAGGAAGAGTATTGATGGTGATCGGCGAGTACGACGGGCTCAACTCCCAGCGATTCGGCAAAGGCCCCGGCACCAGCGCTGGCAACCTGTGGCTTGCTGGCACTGAACGCTATAGCCCGATTCCTGAAGAAGTTACCCTCGCCTTGATGCGAGCAGTTTCAGCGTCACGTTTGCAATGCCTGTTTCTTACCGACTGCGACCATGGCATCGCGGCTCATTTGCGCAGTACTCCAACAATAGCGGACCAGGTTGCGGACGCAGTAGCAACGTTCATCCTCGACAATGCTTGAGGCGTTGAGCATTACTCGATCTCGAACAGACCGTTGCGCAACGGCGCCACACTCAACCGCTCACGCACATCGTCATCTATACGCGGATCATCCGGCCGGTACAGTTTCACCTGCCGATACGCATTGATGCGATTGATCTCCTCGCCCAGGTATTCCCACACCACCCGGGTACAGGCCGGGTTGCGCCGGTCACCGCTGGATACGCCGGCCTTCAGGCCATTCAGCCGGGTAATGCGGCTTTTGAAGCTGGGGATGAGGATGGTCTGGCTCATTTCGTTGAATGTCAGCGACTCGTAGTCGATGAGGAACATCCGGTCCTGCAGCTGGAACGCCGCCCCCAGGTAGCGGCAGCGTACCTCGGCATGCTGATCGGTGGCGCTGGAGCGCTCCTGCCGTTCCTGGCGCTCGAACAGAAAACGGCCGCGTTCTTCCCACAGGTGCACCAGCGACACGAGGGTCGTGCCCGGCACCGACATGCAGTTGGAGTACTCGAAGTAGTAACCGCAATAGCGCGAAAGGTTGCCGCCATGTTCGTGCAACGGGCGGAACAACTCGCTGATCGGGTCACTGGGTTGCTGGGCCTGGGGCGATACCCGCGCACCGATCAGACGGGCGAACTGCTCGGCGGGCAGGTTCAGTTCGTAATCCTCGACACCGAAGAAGTCGCCGATACGCTTCAGGTTGAAAGCCGTCGGACGGCTTTGCCCGCTCAGGTACTTGTTGAACTGCGCGCGGTTGATCGACAGCTGGCGGCAAACTTCGGAAATAGAGCGGTAGTGACTGCAGGCAAGTTTGAGGTTTGTAGCGAAGTGATCGCTCATATGCGGAATCCAGGTGACGCGAATGACGCCATTGTAGCATCAAGTCGCATCAAGTCAGAGCAATCCGCGAAATTGTAACCACTCTTGTCATAGCCAACCATGCGCCCCAACGAATAGCGGTGCGCCTGCCGTCCGCTGGTCTTTCCACACGAAGAATAAGAATCGAGGTCATTTTCCAATGCTCGAAGTAATCAACGATTTCCTTTCGGGGAAACTCCTCATCGTGCTGATCGTCGGGCTGGGTAGCTACTTCACCATTCGCTCCCGGTTCGTCCAGTTCCGCCACTTCACCCATATGTTCAGCGTGTTCAAGGAATCGCTGCGTGGCCAGGCAGGCCAGCTGAGCTCCTTCCAGGCCCTGATGCTGAGCCTGGCCGGCCGCGTGGGCGCCGGCAACATCGCCGGTGTCGGTATCGCAGTGACCCTGGGTGGCCCTGGTGCCGTGTTCTGGATGTGGGTTACCGCACTGGTGGGCATGTCCAGCAGCTTCTTCGAGTGCACCCTGGCCCAGGTGTACAAGCGCGCTGATGGCGACGGCCTGTACCGTGGCGGCCCGGCCTACTACATCCAGCACGGGCTGAAGCGCAAGAGCATGGCCATCGTGTTCTCGATCTTGCTGCTGGTCACCTACGGCTTCGCCTTCATCGGCCTGCAGTCGTACACCGTCACCCACTCGCTGCAGAATGCCTTTGCCTTCGACCCAAGCCACACCGGTATTGTGCTGGCCGTACTGCTGGCCATCACCTTCATCGGCGGCATCAAGCGCATCGCGGCAGTGTCGGACCTGCTGGTACCCGTCAAGACCCTGGCCTACATCGGCGTGACCCTGTACGTGATCGGCACCCAGATCGAACACGTGCCAGCCATGCTGGAAACCATCTTCAAGAGCGCCTTCGGCCTCGACCCGGCGTTTGGCGGCCTGCTCGGCAGCGCCATCGTCATGGGCGTGAAACGTGGCGTGTTCGCCAACGAAGCAGGCCTGGGCAGTGCACCGAACGTCGCTGCCGTGGCTGCCGTGAAACACCCGGGCGCACAGGGCGTGGTCCAGGCTTTCAGCGTGTTCCTCGACACCTTCGTGATCTGCACCTGCACCGCCTTGCTGATCCTGCTGTCGGGCTTCTACACCCCGGGCTTCGAAGGTGACGGCATCGTCCTGACCCAGAACTCGCTGGCCGCCGTAGTCGGTGACTGGGGGCGCGTGTTCGTCAGCGTGGCGCTGTCGCTGTTCGTCTTCACCTGCATCCTCTACAACTACTACCTCGGCGAGAACAGCCTGCAATTCCTCAGCCGTAACCGCGCAGTGTTGATGGTGTTCCGTGGCCTGGTGCTGGCACTGGTCGTGTGGGGTTCGATGCAAGACCTGTCGACCGTGTTCGCCTTCGCCGACATCACCATGACCTGCCTGGCCTTCGTCAACCTGGTGGCCCTGGCCCTGCTGTTCAAGGTCGGCCTGCGAGTCATGCGCGACTATGACGACCAGCGCAAGGCCGGTGTAAAGCAGCCTGTGTTCGACTCGTCCAAGTTTGCCGACCTGGACCTGGACCGCAATGCCTGGCCTGCCAATCCGCAGGTGGAAACAGCCACTGACAAAGCAGTCGGCCAAGTTCAGACGCAGCGCTGATATCCTCCCCTGCCCAGCCGCCCCTTCCGCGGGCGGCTTTTCTTTCTCCGCTCACCGCTACGGATGCTTTCCATGCGTGCAGTAAAGAATCTTCTCGTTCTCTATACCGGCGGCACCATCGGCATGCTCGAAACCCCCGAAGGCCTGGCACCGGCCGGTGGTTTTGACGCGCGGATGCGTGAACACTTTGCCCAGATGGCCAATGCACCCCAGGTGCAATGGACACTGCACGAGCTGAACCCGCTGCTCGACAGCGCCAATATGCAACAGCACAACTGGCTGGCGATGCGCGATGCCATCGTCGCGGCGGTGGATGTCGCGGGCCACGATGGCGTGTTGGTGCTGCACGGTACCGATAGCATGGCCTACAGCGCTGCTGCGTTGTCGTTCCTGTTGCTGGGCCTGCCAGCACCGGTAGTGCTGACCGGCTCGATGCTGCCGGCAGGTGCCCCGGACAGCGATGCCTGGGACAACCTGTGCGGCGCATTGCGCCAGTTCGAACACGGCCTGGAAGATGGCGTGCAGCTGTACTTCCACGGTCAGCTGCTGCATGGCTGTCGGGCGTCGAAGCTACGCAGCGAAGCGTTCGATGCCTTTGCTGCGCTGCCACGCCACCGTGACGCTGAGCGGGCCGATACGATCCCTGCCGAACTGGGCTACAAGCAGCCGCGCAAGCCGGTCAACCTGGCGGTTGTGCCAGTATTCCCAGGGCTTCAGGCCGGGCATTTGCAGGCCTTGATAGACAGTGGTGTGCAGGGTTTGCTGCTGGAGTGCTACGGCAGCGGTACCGGGCCATCGGATGACCAGGCGCTGCTGAATGTGCTGAGCACAGCGCGCCAGCGCGGCGTGATGCTGGCGGCTATCAGCCAGTGCCCGGAAGGCTCGGTGGTGTTCGACACCTATGCAGCGGGCAACCGCTTGCGCGGGGCCGGCCTGGTCAGTGGCGGTGGCATGACCCGTGAAGCAGCGCTGGGCAAGATGGTGGCGCTACTGGGCGCAGGGTTGGATGCTGACGCAGCGGACCGCTGGTTTGTCCTGGACCTGTGTGGCGAACGGGCTTGATCAGCGCCTTTGAGGGCCTCTTCGCGGGTAAACCCGCGCCTACGACGATTGCGTTTCCTGTGTAGGAGCGGGTTCACCCGCGAAGAGGCCCTAAAGGGTGAAAAAATGGCGGAAGGCAGCGGGAGTCGAACCTGCCCGGGAACGGCTGCCGTCCCCAACCGGGTTTGAAGCCCGGCCGCGCCACCGGGCGCGATTGCCTTCCTTGAACTCAGTGCCTGGCCTGCTGTTGGGCCAGGGCGCTGTCGGCGCGGATGTGACGCTGGTCGGCCACCCTCCGGGTCAGACCGATGCGGTCGAAGTATTCCAGAATCTGCACACTGCGCTTGCGACCGATGCCCAACATATCGCGAAACGCGGCAACCTGCACTATCTGCGTTTCGCTGGCCTGCCCCAGCATCAACGCTGCCATGCGCTGCAGCGTAGCCTCTGGATAGAACAGGTCGCGCACCACCTGATGCACCAGGCCCAGCCGGGCCAACTTGCGCAGTAACAGGCGCACATCGGCTTCGGCACGGTTCTCCTCACCCGCCAGCGTCCTGACCCAAGGTGGGTCGTATTGCCCTGCGATCAACTTCGGCTGTAGACGTGCCCACAATGCACTGTCGGCTTCGCTCAACTGCACCTTGTGGTCGGGCAGATGCAGCCATGGCCCGCTGCTGGCGATGGCGCTGTCGTCGAGCAGTTCATCCAGCAGGCTGACGAAAGCCGGCCGTTCCAGGGGCAAGGCTACAAAGCGCCGCAGGCGATCGCGGTCCGGGCCGAGCTGGTCGGGCTCTTGCTCGTGAAAGCGCGCCAGCTGTTCCAGAACCTGCTGCTTGAGCGCCTGCCATTGGGCGTTGGCGAACAGCAGTTGGCCCTGCCGGGTGGCCACCACCCGCACATCATCCGGTAACTGCCAGGTTTCCCGCAGGCGGTTGAACTGCCGCTCGAGTCGCTGCGGGCTAATGCCGCCCGGTGCATTGGCAAGCAGTGCTGGCAGTGCCTGCTCCAGATCCGCTGCATCGCGCAGCACCTGCAACTGCTGCAGACGGTCATCGCTGCGGCGTTGGCGGCTTGGGGCGAACGGGTCGAGCACCTTGCCGCCGCCCAGTGTGCGTTGGGCGCGCTGATCGCGCAGCACCAGGCGGTCACCGTGCACGGCCTGCAACGGCGCGTTGAGCAACAACTGGGCAAACATGCGTTGGCCGGCAGCCAGGCTTTCGCCTTCGAGCAAGGCGACCCGGGCCGTTACATCCTGGGTGCCGAGGTGCACATGCACAGCACTGAAATGTTCGAAAGCACGCTTCTCGCCAGGTAACAGGTTAAGCTCGATATCCACCCGAACACTGGGCGCATGCAACCATTCGGGCACCAGCCAGTCGCCCCGGTGCACCTGCTCCACGGCCAGGCGCTCGGCAGCGATGTTCAGCGCCACCCGTTGGCCTGCTTCTGCCACCAACGCGGCCTGGTTCTGTGCATGCAGGCCACGCACGCGTACCACCTTGCCGGCCTTGCCCAGCAACAACGTATCACCCGCACTGACCCGCCCGGCCAGTGCCGTGCCGGTGACCACCACTCCGGCGCCGGTAACCGCAAAGGCACGGTCGACGGCCAGGCGAAAACCACCGAAGACACTACGCTGCCGTGTTCCTGCTTCGGCCTCCAGCAGGGCCTGACGCAACGCGTCCACGCCCTCCCCGCTGATGCTCGACAGCGGAAACTGCCGCGCACCGGCATATGGCCCAGGCGCCAGCAGTTCACTGACTTGCATCTGCACCTCGGCCAGACGCGACGGCTCGACCCGGTCGCATTTGCTGATCGCCACCAACGCTTGGGGAATGCCCAGCAGCTCGATGATCGCCAGGTGTTCACGGGTCTGTGGCATGACACCGTCGTCGGCCGCCACTACCAACAACACCAGGTCGATGCCATGGGCGCCGGCCAGCATGTTGTGGATAAAACGCTCGTGGCCCGGCACATCGATGAAGCCGGTCAGCGGCGCGCCTTCGCTCAGCGCCGCATAGCGGTAGCCAAGGTCGATGGTCATGCCGCGGGCGCGCTCTTCTTGCCGCTGGTCGCCGGCCTGGCCGGTCAGCGCCAGCAGCAGTGCGGTCTTGCCGTGGTCGATGTGGCCAGCGGTACCAACGATCACTGCACCGGCCCCAGCTGCAGGGCTGGCAACTGGGCCAGCCACTGGGCTTCGTCATCCAGCTGACGCAGGTCCAGCCACAGGGCATCGTCGTCAATGCGGCCCAGCACCGGCACCGGCAGGTCGCGCAGGGCGCGCTCCAGCACATGCAGGCTGCGCCCGCGCAACTTCTTCGACACTTGCGGGCGCAGGCACAGCGCGGCACTGGGCAAGCGCGCAACCGGCTGGCTGCCACTGCCGATCATGCCCAACGCAGGCTCTACACGGATGGCCCATTGCTCGCCGAGGCGCGCCTGGAGCTCAGGCGCCAGGCGCTCGGCCTGGGCCTGGATCTCGGCTTGGCTGCGAGTCAGCAGGCGCAGGCTGGGCAGGCGCTCGGCCAGGCGATCGGGGTTACGGTACAGCGCCAGCACCGCTTCGAGTGCAGCGAGGGTGATCTTGTCGACGCGCAAGGCACGCTTGAGCGGATTTTTCTTGATCCTGGTGATCAAGTCCTTGTGGCCGACAATGATCCCGGCTTGCGGCCCCCCCAGCAGCTTGTCGCCACTGAAGGTGACGATATCGGCACCATCGGCCAGGGCCTGGCGTACCGTGGGTTCGGCGGGCAGGCCCCAGCGGGTAAGGTCGAGCAGGCTGCCGCTGCCCAGGTCTTCAAGCAGTGGCAGTTGATGTTGGTGGGCGATACGTGCCAGCTCGGCAGTAGGCACCTGGGTGGTGAAGCCCTGGATGCTGTAATTGCTGCAATGCACCCGCATCAGCAGACCAGTGCGCGGGCCGATGGCGGCCTCGTAGTCGCGGGCGTGAGTACGGTTGGTAGTGCCAACCTCGTGCAGCTTCACGCCGGCACGGGCCATGATGTCGGGAATGCGGAAGGCACCACCGATCTCGATCAGCTCGCCGCGAGAGATGATGCCTTCCTTGCGCGCGCCCAGGCTGTTGAGCGCTAGCAGCACGGCGGCGGCATTGTTGTTGACTACGGTGACGGCTTCGGCGCCGGTCAGCTCGCGGATCAGGCCTTCGATCAGGTCATCACGGTCGCCACGTTTGCCGGTGGCCAGGTCGAATTCCAGGTTGAGCGGGTAACGAGCCGCGGTCTGCATGGCCTCGATGGCTTCTTCCGGTAGCAAGGCGCGGCCCAGGTTGGTGTGCAGCACGGTCCCGGTGAGATTGAACACGCGGCGAACCTGGCTGCGTTGCTGGAGGGCGAGGCGTTCGCCGCTGCGGCCAAGGAGGATTTCCGGAGCCAGTTCGGCGCTGCCGAGTTCGCCATGACGGGCGGGCTCGCGCAGGTCGTCGAGCAACTGGCGCAGGGTATTCAGCACGGCGTCACGGCCGTGGCGATCGATCAGAGGGAGGCAAGCCGGGTGGCGAAGGAGGGTATCGATGGACGGCAGGCGTGGGGTGTCGCTGGCTAGGCTGTTGGACATGCGGTACTACCTTGGACTGATCCGTTGTCTGTGCTGGCCCATTCGCGGGTGAACCCGCTCCTACAAGTACAGCGTGATCCGGAAGGTTGGCGCAATTACCTGTAGGTACGAAGGCAAGTCGGTGTTTCAGTGTAGACCCTCAGCCACTACCCGGGGCGAGCATCAGGTTGGGCGCCAGGCGATGGAAGCCCTCCCCGTCCAGACGTATATCCAGGGCCAGGCTGGCCAGGTCATCGGCCAGCGGCTCGGCCGCCGCATCGTTCTCCAGGTAGTTCTGCTTCAGGTAGCTGTCGCACCCGGGGCAACATTCCGCGCGCAGCGGCGCTTTGCCTGGCGCATGGCGATCATCCTCAAGGCTGGTGTAACGCAAATCCTTGCTCGACTCGCAGTACACACACTTGACCCGCACCACATGCCACTCACAGGCACACAACGAACAGGCCAGGTAACGCAAGCCGTTGTGCTTTCCACGGTTGCGCACCACCCCGGCCATCGCCGGCGAACCACAAGCCGGGCATTGGGCCAGGCTGCCGGCAGGCTTGAGCTGGTGTGCGGGCAGCGCCAGCAACCAGCTGGACCAGGCCGCCTGCAACGCGGCACCGAGAAACGGCACCAGTGCTGCAGGCACACCATCGTACTGGCCTGCCAGCAAAGCAATGCCCCAGCCCTTGCGCTGATTGTCATCACTGCCTCGTAGCACCTGCAGGGCCTCACCCATCGGGCCACGGGTTTCGCCGCTGAGGTGCTCTAGCAGTGCCTGCAACCAGACCAGCCATGGCCCTTCACGCACCAGGCTGTCAGCCGCCAGCGGCGGCAAACCATGATCCATGCACAGGCGCTGACGCGCCTCGGCCACCGGCATGCCGCCGGGAGGGTTATCCACAAGCTGCTGCTGGATGCGGCATAACCGCGCAATCAACCTCAGGTAGTCGCCAAGCGCGTTGCCCTCAGCCAGTTGCTCCAGGCGGGCGGCGCGCAGTTCAAACAGGTTGGCGGCAGGCAGGTGCAGAAATGGCGGCGTGACTGCCGACGCTTCGATCTGCCCGGGTTCAAGTATGATGCTCAAGCGCTCATCCTTCTTTTCGTCCGTGATCACCCGGCGTCTTGTCGCCGGTCACTTCGCGGTACCACAATTCATGATGCTTGCGGGCCCAGGCGCGGCTGACCCAGCCATGCAGCATGGCGCCGATCGAGCCCTTGATCCAGATGCCGGCGTAGATGTGCACGATGATGCTGAGAATCAGCACGAAGGCCGCCAGCGCATGCAGCAGCGCAGACAAGCGAATGACATCGATGCCAAACCAATGGCTGAAGTATGCGCGCCAGATCACCACGCCACTGACCAGCAGCACCAGCATGCACACCAGCAGGGTCCAGAACAGCAGCTTCTGCCCGGCATTGTACTTGCCGATCGGCGGTACGCCCTCCTCCTCGTTGCGCATTACCCGGTCCACCCGGCGCAGCCACAGGCGGTCATTGGCGGTGATGAAGTTGGCCCGCCAGAAGCGCAATACCAGGCCGAGGAAAAACACGAACATCGCCACCCCGATGAAGGGATGCAGAATGCGCGTCCACGGCCCGCCGCCGAACAGGTTGCTGAGCCAGAATAGCGCCGGATGGAACAGCGCAAGCCCCGACAGCCCAGCCAGGATGAACAGGATCGCCACCACCCAGTGGTTGCTACGCTCGTTGGCGTTGTAGCGCAGGATGGGTTTGTTGTCGTTCATGGCCGCTGCTCCCCTTGCCCACCGGGCTGCTTCGGATCATAGACATGGACCGACGGGTCCACTTGATGCACGCTTTCGTCCGGCGGTGTCGGGTGTTCATCCTCCTCGACACGCTGTGGGCCGATCCGCACATAGTGGAAGAACCCCGCCAGCACCGCCGCGCCCATGGCCAACAGCGCCAGCGGCTTGGTGAAGCCCTTCCACAACCCCACCAACGGGCTGATCACTGGCTGGTCCGGCAGGCCGGCATACAGCTTCGGTGTGTCGGCATGGTGCAGCACGTACATCACGTGGGTACCACCGACGCCATCCGGGTCGTACAACCCGGCCTTGTCGTAGCCCCGCGACTTCAGATCGACGATGCGCTCGGCCGCATGCACTTTCATCTCGTCCTTGCTGCCGAACACGATCGCCCCGGTCGGGCAGGTTTTCACGCACGCCGGCTCCAGCCCCACGCTGACGCGATCGGAACACAGGGTGCACTTGTACGCCTTGTGGTCTTTCTGCGAGATACGCGGGATGTTGAACGGGCAGCCGGTGATGCAGTAGCCGCAGCCGATGCAGTGGTCCTGGTTGAAATCGACGATACCGTTGGCGTGCTTGATGATCGCACCCGGGCTCGGGCAAGCCTTCAGGCAACCTGGGTCGGCACAGTGCATGCAGCCGTCCTTGCGAATCAGCCACTCCAGGTTGCCGTCGTCGCGCTCGTGCTCGGTAAAGCGCATCAGTGTCCAGGTCTCGGCAGTGAGGTCCTGGGGGTTGTCGTAGGTGCCGTGGTTGTGGCCAACCTCGTCACGCAGTTCATTCCACTCCGAGCACGCCACCTGGCAGGCCTTGCAGCCGATGCACTTGGTAGTGTCGATCAGCTTGGCGACCTCCTCCTGCTGACGCACCGAGGGCGGCACGGTAGTGGTGGCCGAGCGGGCGATGATGTCTTGGCTGGCCATCAGAGTTTCTCCACTTTCACGAGGAACGACTTGGACTCTGGCGTCTGCGTATTGCCGTCACCGAGGAACGGCACCAAGGTATTGGTCAGGTAGCCATGCCGGGTAGCGCCGGTGAAGCCCCAGTGCAGCGGAATGCCGATTTGGTGCACGGTCTGATTGTTGACCTGCAGCGGGCGAATCCGCTTGGTCACCACCGCCACCGCATCGATATGCCCACGCTTGCTCGACACCCGTACCCGGTCGCCGGCCTTGATGCCTTTCTCGTTGGCCAGCACCTCGCCTATCTCGACGAACTGCTCGGGCTGGGCAATGGCGTTGAGCCGGCAATGCTTGCTCCAGAAGTGGAAATGCTCGGTCAGCCGGTAGGTGGTCGCCGCATAAGGGAACTCATCGTGCGTGCCGAGGGTGTCCCACACAGAATCGAAGATGCGCCCGGCCGGGTTGCTGGTGGCCTTCTTGTTCTGCGGGTGCAGCGGGTTGATGCCGATCGGTGTTTCGAAGGGCTCATAGTGCTCGGGGAACGGGCCTTCGGCCATTTTGTCGATGGCGAAGAAACGCGCCACGCCTTCGGGGTTCATGATGAAGGGGTTCATCCCCGCCTCGGGCGGCGAGTCGACCTTGAAGTCCGGCACGTCGGTGCCGGTCCAGGCCTTGCCGTTCCACCATACCAGGCGCTTTTTCTCCGGGTCCCACGGCTTGCCTTGCGGGTCGCTGGAGGCACGGTTGTAAAGGATGCGGCGGTTGGCCGGCCAGGCCCAGGCCCAGTTCTGCACCTGATGCATGCCATACGGGTCGCTGTTGTCGCGGCGAGCCATCTGGTTGCCCTGTTCGGTCCAGCTACCGGCAAAGATCCAGCAGCCAGACGCGGTGCTACCGTCGTCCTTGAGCTGACCGAAGCCCGCCAGTTGCTGGCCCGCCTTGATCACCGCGCCAGTCGGGTCGGTGACATCGGCCACCGCCCAGCCGTTCATCTCCTTGGCCAGCTCCTCCGGGGAGGGCTCTTCAGGGATCTTGTACGGCCAGCTGATATTCATTATCGCGTCAGGATAGGCCCCCCCTTCGGCCTGGTAACGTTGGCGCAGGCGCAGGAACAGCTCGCTCATGATCTGCACGTCGGTGCGCGTTTCGCCAGGGCCGTCGGCACCCTTCCAGTGCCATTGCAGCCAGCGGCTGCTGTTGACCAGCGAGCCGTCTTCCTCGGCGAAGCAGGTAGTGGGCAAGCGGATCACTTCGGTCTGGATAGAGGCCGTGTCGACATCGTTGAACGGCCCGGCGTTGCGCCAGAATTCCGAGGTCTCGGTGGCCAAGGGGTCCATGATCACCAGCCACTTGAGCTTGCCCAGTGCCGCAGTGACGCGGTTTTTGTCCGGCAGCGCGGCGATCGGGTTGAAGCCCTGGCACATATAACCATTGACTTTGCCCTGGCCCATCATCTCGAACATGCGCAGCACGTCGTAGGCCGGTACATCGAGTTTGGGCAGCCAGTCATAACCCCAGTTGTTTTCCGCCGTGGCGTTGGCGCCGTACCAGGCCTTCATCAGGCTGACGTGGAACTTGCCGTAGTTCTGCCAGTACGACAACTGCCCAGGCCGCAGCGGCTTGGAAGCGCGCTTGTCGATGTAGGCGGCGTAGTCCTGCTCGGCGTCACCGGCCAGGGTCAGGTAGCCCGGCAGCGAGTTGGACAGCAGGCCGAGGTCGGTCAGGCCCTGGATGTTGGAGTGCCCGCGCAGGGCATTGACCCCGCCACCGGGCATGCCGACGTTGCCGAGCAGCAGCTGGACCATGGCCGCACTGCGGATAATCTGCGCACCGATCGAATGCTGCGTCCAACCTAGCGCATAAAGGATCGTCATGGTCTTGCCCGGAACCGAGCAGGAGGCGATCTCTTCCCAGACCTTCATCATGGCGTCCTGTGGCATGCCACAGGTCATGCTCGCCAGTTCCGGGGTATAGCGGCTGTAATGCTGCTTCATCAGCTGGAACACGCAGCGAGGGTGCTGCAGTGTCGGGTCGACCTTGGCATAGCCGTCCTCACCCAGCTCGTAACCCCAGCCGGACTTGTCGGCGTACACACGCTTGGCCTCGTCGTAGCCGCTGAACAGGCCATCCTCGAAGCCATAGTTCTCTTTGACGATGAACGACACGTCAGTGTAGTTGCGCACGTACTCGTGCTGGATCTTGTCGTTGCTGAGCAGGTAGTTGATCAGCCCGCCCATGAAGGCGATATCGGTGCCGGTACGGATCGGCGCGTAGTAGTCCGCCACCGAAGCGGTACGGGTAAACCGCGGGTCGACCACAATAAGCCGCGCCTTGTTGTGCGCTTTGGCCTCGGTCACCCACTTGAAGCCGCACGGATGCGCTTCTGCTGCGTTGCCACCCATCACCAGGACCAGATTCGCGTTGGCGATATCGGACCAGTGGTTGGTCATGGCGCCACGGCCGTACGTCGGGGCAAGACTTGCCACCGTCGGGCCATGTCAGACACGTGCCTGGTTATCGAACCCCAGCATGCCTGTTGCGCGGATGACCTTGTGGGTCAGGTAGCCAGCCTCGCTGGAAGCAGCGGAAGCGGCAAGAAAACCGGTGGTGAGCCAGCGGTTGACCGTTTGGCCTTGGGCATTCTTCTCGATGAAGTTGGCATCGCGGTCCTGCTTCATCAGGTCGGCGACGCGGTCCAGCACCTCGTCCCAGCTGACCCGCACCCACTCTTTGCTGCCCGGCTTGCGAACCTCGGGGTACTGCAGGCGGCTCGGGCTGTGGATAAAGTCCAGCAAGCCGGCGCCTTTCGGGCAAAGTGTGCCGCGGTTGACCGGGTGGTCGGCGTCCCCTTCGATATGGATGATGTTCTGTTTGACGTTTTTCCCCGCATCGCCCTGGCTGTACAGGATCAGGCCGCAGCCGACCGAACAGTAGGGGCAGGTGTTACGGGTTTCTTTGGTATGCGCCAGCTTGAAGTGACGCACCTGCTCGGCGAATGCCGGCGTTGGGGCCATGCCCAACGCCGCAAGGCTCGAGCCTCCAAGGCCGACGGCGGCGACCTTGAAGAACTGCCGACGGTTCAGGTCCATCGTGCACTCCTGATCAGGTGGTGGACGCGCGGAACATTGCCGGCGCCTCTTGGTAGTCACGGTGGCGGCCAATTGATGGCCGCCAAAGGATAAGACTAGTCAAGAATCCAGAAGGTGCGATGACCTGGGTCAGTGGTGCGGCCCCGATCAGGCACGTGGCAAGTTGCGCACCACATTCAGCGCCGCACTGCTCTGCGCCACAGGCATGATCTCGATGGTATTGATATTCACGTGCGCCGGCTGCTCGGCAACCCAGGCTACCGTTGCTGCGATGTCCTCCGGCAGGAGGGCCTCTACATCCCGATACAAGGCCTGCACGGCGTCCAGGTCGCCATTGAGGCGCACCACCGAGAAGTCAGTGCCAGAGCACAACCCCGGCTCGATGTTGCTCACCCGCACGCGGGTGCCAGCCAGGTCGGCACGCAGGTTGAGGCTGAACTGGCGGACGAACGCCTTGCTGGCGCCATACACGTTACCGCCCGGGTAGGGGTAAGTGCCGGCGATCGAGCCGATGTTGATGATCATGCCGCTATCGGCTTCCACCATCTGCGGCAGGATCTTGTGGGTGACCATGGCCAGGCCGGTGATGTTGGTGTCGATCATCTGCTGCCAGTTTGCGGCACTGCTGGTTTGGGCACGGTCCACGCCCAGCGCCAGCCCCGCATTGTTGACCAGCAGATCGATCTGCAGCGACGCCTCACGCAGCTGCTCGACCGCCTTCTCAAGCGATACGGGGTCAGTGACATCCAGTGCCAGCGGAATGAAATTGACGCCCAGTTCGGCCTCCAGTGCTTTCAGTTTGTCCATGCGCCTGGCGCCACCGATCACCCGGTAGCCTTTGCCGATCAGGGTGCAGCAGATGGCGCGGCCAAAGCCTGAGGAAGCACCAGTTACAAATGCGGTTTTCATTGGTTATCTCCTATCAATGGATCAGGTCAGGTACTTCACGCCCAGGCTGATGAACAGACAGAGCATCGAGAACACCAACGCCTTGCGCACCACGTCGTTGCCTTTACGCAAGGCCAGGGAACTGCCCAGGTGGTTACCGAGGATGTTGCAGGCCACAAGTGGCAATGCCAGCAGGTAGACGACCTTGCCTGCGCTGACGAACGCCACCAAAGCACCGATGTTGGAAGCGAAGTTGAAGGTTTTGGAGTTGGCTGAACTGGAGACCAGGTCCATGCGCAGCAGGTAATGGAAAGCGATGATGAACATGCTGCCGGTACCGGGGCCGAAGAAGCCGTCATAGAAGCCGATGACCAGGCAAGTCAACGGCACTACGGTGTACAGCATTCGCGAAGACAGCTCGCGCTCCTCGACCGGACGATCCTTGGGGGTAAGGAAAATGAGAATGCCGAGCGGGATCAGTGCCAGGATGATCTTGCCCACCGTTTCCTGCGAGATCGATACGATCAGGTGTGCCCCCAGGTAGGCGCCTAATAGCGAAAACGGCACCCCCACCAACGCTACCTGCCAGACCATCTTGCTGTTGGCCAGGAAGTTGCGGATAGCCGCCAGCGTGCCGAGGGTACTGACCAGTTTTTCCTGGCCCAGTGCCACCTGGGGCGGCATGCCAACCAGCAGAAAACCCGGCACCAGGAACAAACCGCCACCCCCGGCAATGCTGTCAACGAAGCCCGCAACAAAAGCGATCGCGCCAAGCATGAGGATTGCCAGCAACCCGTGCTCCGCCCAGTAAGAACCCAACATGTCCATAGCAAAGTCCATCCAGTGGAGCGTTATGCCAGGCGCAGCCTGAGAGCGGCTGGCCTGATCGGTGCGATGATTGTAATTTCAAAAATTGAATCGATTCAATCTCAAATAAATTCAATTCAATTTAACCAATTACCATCATTACCTGCATCCGAGCTTTCATGCTAGGCTTTCGCGCTCTTGCAGAGCCTGGTGCCATCTCCATGTGGGTCCCCCAATACAGCCATCAAACACAGCCGGTTTACCTGATGATCGCTGATGCCCTTGAACAGGACATCGAACGTGGTCGGCTTGCAGAAGGCGATCGCTTACCCACGCTCAAGGACCTCGCCGAGGCGCTGAATGTAACCCCCGGCACGGTTGGCAGGGCCTACGACGAAGCAGCCAAGCGTGGTTTGGTGGCTGGCGAGGTAGGCCGAGGCACATTTGTCAGGCAACTGCGGCAGCCATTACCCGCCCCGTCGGTGCCCACACCCGTTGCCGGCGAGAGTAGCCAGATCGACCTCTCGATCATCAAGCCCAACGACGCTCACATGAGCGAGTGGCTAGGCACGGCTATCCGCGAACTGGCCGCCTCCTCTGACTTGGGGCAGGTACTCGACTATGTGACAGAAGGTGGCCACACGTCCCACAAACAAGCCGGTGCGACCTGGATACAGCGCTGGCTGCCTGATGCTCGCTGGCAGCAGGTGGTACTGACCGCTGGCGCCCAGCATGGGCTGCTGGTGGCCATCAGCAGCCTGTCGAAGAGTGACGATGTGGTGCTGTGCGAGTCGCTCTGCTACCCGGGCATCATATCCCTGGCCCACAGCCTGGGCCGGCGCCTGCGCGGCGTCGCCATGGACGAACACGGGCTCATCCCGGAGGCATTGCGCGCGGCCTGCCTGGAACACCGCCCTTCCCTGCTGGTGTGCGTCACCACGCACCAGAACCCGACCAACTCGATCATGCCCCCAGCAAGGCGCCAGGCTATCGCCGAGATCGCCCGTGAGTTCGACCTGTTCATCGTGGATGACGATATCTACGGTTTTCTCGAGCCCGACCCGGGCTACAAGCCGCTTGCAGCGTATGCGCCTGAACGCTCGGTGTACCTCACCAGCCTGTCCAAAAGCGTGCTGCCGGCACTGCGCATCGGCTACCTGTACGCCCCGCCGCAAACCCTGTCGCGGTTATCATCGATGGTACGCAGCAGCGTGTGGATGCCATCGCCACTGATGGCGCAACTGGCCAGTAACCTGATCAACAGCGGCAAGGCCGACCAGCTGGTGCGTATGCAGCAACAGGAGGCGGCCGCGCGCCAGCACATGGCCCGGGAGATTCTTGGCCAATACAAGATCCGCACCCAGCCTCACAGCTTCCATATCTGGCTGGAGCTGCCAGAACCGTGGACCAGCGACGAGTTTGCCAACCTGGCGCGTGATAACGGCGTAACGGTGGTCAGCGGCAGCCAGTTCCTGCCAGAACGCAGCCACCCCACCAGCGGTGTGCGCATCGCCCTGATGGCACCCAGCCGCCAGGCACTGGGCTTTGCCCTGACCAAGCTGGCAAGCCTGCTGGATTCGGCGGAGCCGCGGTTGTTCTACTGAAAGCGATGCCAGATACGCGGTGCTGCCCATAAAAAAACCCAGGGCAACTGCCCTGGGTTTCTGGTCTTGCTGAACGCCTTACCGCTCTGATCAGAACGGAATATCGTCATCGAAGCTGTCGAAGTCAGCCGCCGGCTGCGGCGCAGGCTGTTGCGGCGCTGGGCGCTGAGGGGCCTGTTGCGGGCGCTGGGCCTGCTGGCGTGGCGGTGCCTGGTTGTACTGTTGCTGCTGGCCGCCACCGTAATTGCCGCCACCCTGGTTGTATGGGTCGCCGCCCTGCTGCTGGCCTTGCGGACGACCGCCGAGCAGCTGCATGGTGCCGTTGATGTCGACGATGATCTCGGTGGTGTAGCGCTTGATGCCGTCTTTTTCCCACTCGCGGGTCTGCAGCTTGCCTTCGATGTAGCACTGCGAACCCTTGCGCAGGTACTCGCCAGCGATTTCGGCAACCTTGCCGAACAGCGACACACGGTGCCACTCGGTACGCTCGACCTTCTGGCCCGACTGCTTGTCAGTCCACTGCTCGCTGGTGGCCAGGCTCAGGTTGGTCACGGCGTTACCGTTGGGCAGGTAGCGGACTTCGGGATCCTGGCCACAGGTACCGACCAGAATGACTTTGTTAACCCCACGGGCCATAACGTTCTCCTAGGCTTCGCACGCCGAAGAGGCTGGATTCACCAGTCGCTCGAGGGTCGCACGGTCCAAAATTTTCGTATCCAGTTTGATATAGATGGCGGCTTCTTCTGCCACCACCACAGCGTCGGTCACACCCGGCACGGCCATCAGGCGCTCGGTCAGGCCGGCTTCCCGGACCGCCTCAGGCGTCAGGGGCATGCGCAGGCTGGTCACATATGGCGGCTCGTTCATGCGCAAGGCGACGATCAGCCAGATAGCACACAGCACCGCGCTACCGAGGAACACCGTGTTCAGCCCACCGTGCTGGAACAACCAGCCGCCAAGGATCCCGCCTAACGCTGCACCGAGGAACTGGCTGGTGGAATACACCCCCATTGCCGTCCCCTTGCCACCGGCAGGCGATACCTTGCTCACCAGAGAAGGCAGCGAAGCCTCCAGCAGGTTGAATGCGGTAAAGAATACCACGGTGCCAATCACCAGTCCGCGCAAACCGTCAGCCCACTCCCAGAAGTATATCTCTGTCAGCAGCAGGACACTGACTGCGCCGGCCAACACTCGTTTCATCTTGCGCTTTTTTTCGCCGTAGATGATGAACGGGACCATTGCAAAAAATGAGATGAACAGCGCAGTCAGGTACACCCACCAGTGCTGCTCCTTGGGCAGGCCGCCACGCTCGACGAACGCCAGTGGCAGCGCAACGAAGCTGGCCATGAGGACGGCGTGCAGGATGAAAATGCTTATGTCCAGGCGCAGAAGGTCCGGATGACGCAGTGTCGGGCCGATGGCCTGGCGCGCCACCCCCGACTCGCGGTGCTGCAAAATGCTGTGGGTGTTGGGTACGACAAACGCGATCAACAGGATGCCGACCAAGGCAAGCCCGGCCGTAACCAGGAACAAACCTGACAAACCAAAGGCACTTGTCAGCAATGGACCAACGACCATGGCGACAGCAAACGACAGCCCGATGCTCATGCCGATCATGGCCATGGCCTTGGTCCGGTGTTGTTCGCGGGTGAGGTCCGACAGCAGTGCCATCACCGCGGCAGAAATTGCCCCCGCGCCCTGCAGGATGCGCCCGGCAATCACGCCCCAGATAGAGTCAGCCTGGGCCGCCAGCACACTGCCCAGGGCAAAGATCACCAGCCCCAGATAAATCACCGGCCGGCGACCGATGCGGTCGGAAACCATGCCGAACGGGATCTGCAATACCGCCTGAGTCAGGCCATAGGCACCAATGGCCAGGCCGATCAGGGCAGGCGTGGCACCAGCCAGGTCCATGCCGTAGGTGGCCAGTACCGGCAAGACCATGAACATGCCCAGCATACGAAAGGCAAAGACCAGGGCAAGGCCGCCAGCGGCGCGGGTTTCGCCGCCACTCATACGCTCGTTGTGGGTGTCGTGCATGGATTAACCTCGTGTGAACCGGCGGCGATTCTATCAGTCCGACAGCTTGACGGCATCAACGCGACGCTTTGCCGCGTCATACTGGCGCGCCGTATACTTCCTTGTTTATGCCCGCCAAGCGAGGCCGCAGTGGACAAGATCCTGATTCGTGGGGCACGTACCCACAACCTGAAGAACATCGACCTGACCCTGCCCCGGGACAAGTTGATCGTGATCACCGGCCTGTCCGGTTCCGGCAAGTCGTCCCTGGCGTTCGATACCTTGTACGCCGAAGGCCAGCGCCGCTACGTGGAATCGCTGTCGGCCTACGCCCGGCAGTTCCTGTCGATGATGGAAAAGCCCGACGTCGACACCATCGAAGGCCTGTCGCCGGCGATTTCCATCGAGCAGAAGTCGACCTCGCACAACCCGCGCTCCACGGTCGGCACCATCACCGAAATCTACGACTATCTGCGCCTGTTGTACGCCCGCGTCGGTACTCCACGCTGCCCGGACCACGATATCCCGCTGGAGGCGCAAACGATCAGCCAGATGGTCGACCTGGTGCTGGAGCGCCCGGAAGGCAGCAAGCTGATGCTGCTCGCGCCGGTGGTGCGCGAGCGCAAGGGCGAACACCTGGCGGTGTTTGACGAGCTTCGCGCCCAGGGCTTCGTGCGGGCCAGGGTCAACGGCAAGCTCTACGAACTCGATGAGTTGCCCAAGCTGGACAAACAGAAGAAGCACAGCATCGATGTGGTGGTGGACCGCTTCAAAGTCCGCGCCGACCTGCAACAGCGCCTGGCCGAATCGTTCGAGACCGCGTTGAAGCTGGCCGACGGTATTGCCCTGGTGGCACCGATGGACGACGAACAAGGCGAGGAGACGATCTTCTCCGCGCGCTTCGCCTGTCCGGTGTGCGGCCACGCGATCAGCGAGCTGGAACCGAAGCTGTTCTCCTTCAACAACCCGGCGGGCGCCTGTCCGACTTGCGACGGCCTGGGGGTCAAGCAGTTCTTCGACACCAAACGCCTGGTCAACACCGAACTGACCTTGGCCGAAGGCGCGATCCGCGGCTGGGACCGGCGTAACGTGTACTACTTCCAGATGCTCGGTTCGTTGGCAGCGCACTACGGCTTCAGCCTGGAGGAGCCTTTCGGTGAGCTGTTGGCCGAACACCAGAAGGTGATCCTGCAGGGCAGCGGCAAGCAGAGTGTCGACTTCAAATACCTCAACGACCGAGGCGATATCGTCAAGCGATCGCACCCGTTCGAAGGCATTGTGCCGAACCTTGAGCGCCGCTACCGCGAAACCGAATCGGCCACAGTGCGTGAAGAACTGGCCAAGTTCCTTGGTACGCAACCGTGCCCGGATTGCCGGGGTACGCGCCTACGCCGCGAGGCGCGCCATGTGTGGGTGGGCGAGAAAACCCTGCCGGCGGTAACCAACTTGCCGATCGGTGAAGCCAGCAACTACTTTGGTCAACTGACCCTCACCGGCCGCCGTGGCGAAATCGCGGCAAAAATCCTCAAGGAAATCTGCGAACGACTTCAGTTCCTGGTCAATGTCGGCCTCGACTACCTGACCCTGGATCGTAGCGCCGACACCTTGTCCGGCGGTGAAGCGCAACGTATCCGACTCGCCAGCCAGATCGGTGCCGGTCTGGTGGGGGTGATGTACATCCTCGATGAACCGTCCATCGGCCTTCATCAACGCGACAACGACCGCCTGTTGGCCACCCTGAACCATTTGCGCGACCTGGGCAACACGGTGATCGTGGTGGAACACGACGAGGACGCCATTCGGCTGGCCGACTACGTGGTCGATATCGGCCCAGGCGCCGGTGTTCACGGTGGGCAGATCGTCGCCGAGGGCTCGCCCCAGGAGGTCATGAACCATCCCGATTCGCTGACTGGCAAGTACCTGTCCGGGCGCAAGAAGATCGTCGTGCCGGCCAAGCGCACGCCGCGCAACAAGAAGCTGCAGCTCAAGCTCAAAGGCGCGCGTGGCAACAACCTGCAGAACGTCGACCTGGAAGTACCAATCGGCCTGCTGACCTGCGTGACTGGTGTATCCGGCTCGGGCAAATCGACGCTGATCAACAACACCCTTTTCCCCTTGGCCGCCACGGCACTCAATGGCGCAAGCAGTCTGGAAGCCGCACCGCACAGCAGCATGGACGGCCTGCAGCACCTGGACAAGGTGGTGGATATCGACCAGAGCCCGATCGGCCGCACACCACGCTCCAACCCGGCGACCTACACCGGCATCTTCACCCCGATCCGCGAGCTGTTCTCCGGTGTACCGGAGTCACGCTCGCGTGGTTATGGTCCGGGGCGTTTCTCATTCAACGTCAAGGGGGGCCGTTGCGAGGCCTGCCAGGGCGATGGCCTGATCAAGGTGGAAATGCACTTCCTGCCGGACATCTACGTGCCGTGTGACGTGTGCAAGAGCAAGCGCTACAACCGCGAAACCCTGGAGATCAAGTACAAGGGCAAGAACATCCACGAGGTGCTGGAAATGACCATCGAGGATGCCCGAGAGTTCTTCGATGCGGTGCCGGCGCTGGCGCGCAAGCTGCAAACGTTGATGGATGTGGGCCTGTCGTACATCAAACTGGGGCAATCAGCGACCACGTTGTCCGGCGGTGAGGCGCAGCGGGTGAAGCTGTCGCGCGAACTGTCCAAGCGCGATACCGGCAAGACCTTGTACATCCTCGACGAACCTACTACCGGTCTGCACTTTGCCGATATCCAGCAACTGCTGGACGTGTTGCATCGCCTGCGCGACCACGGCAATACCGTGGTGGTGATCGAGCATAACCTGGATGTGATCAAGACTGCCGACTGGCTGGTTGACCTGGGGCCTGAGGGCGGCTCCAAGGGTGGGCAGATCATTGCCTGCGGTACGCCAGAAGAGCTGAGCGAGATGAAGCAGTCATATACCGGCCATTACCTGAAACCATTGCTGGAGCGGGACCGGGCCTAAGTGTTGCCAGCGCAATGAAAAAGCCCCTGGTACCGAGGGTGCCAGGGGCTTTTACTTGAGCCTGTGGGTAACTTACATCTGCGACTGCAGGTAGTTTTCCAGCCCGATGGCCTTGATCAGGCCCTGCTGCTTCTCAAGCCAATAGGTGTGATCTTCTTCGGTGTCGGCCAGCTGCGCACGCAGGATGTCACGACTGACGTAGTCCTTGTGCAGTTCGCATAGCTCGATGCCTTTACAAAGCGCACCGCGCACCTTGTATTCGAGCTTGAGGTCTGCCTCGATCATTTCCGGCACGGTGCTACCGACCTCCAGGTCATCCGCACGCATGTCAGGGGTCCCTTCGAGCATGAGGATACGACGCATCAGGGCATCGGCGTGCTGCGTCTCTTCCTCCATCTCGTGGTTGATGCGCTCGTAGAGCTTGGACAGGCCCCAGTCTTCGTACATGCGCGAATGAATGAAGTACTGGTCGCGTGCCGCCAGTTCGCCCTTCAGCAGCGTGACGAGATAGTTGATTACATCCGGGTGGCCTTGCATCGCCCTGATTCTCCATGTGAAAACGTCTATGCCACATAGTGTGAACCAGCTTTTGCCTATGGTCACTGAAAAACGCGCAATCAGACGCAAAAAATCGGTTAAACAGTAGTGATATTCATTGAAAAACCGCCCAAATGAGGGCGGTTCTTCTTATCACTTCGACTTAGGCGAGATTGATGCCCAAAGCCTTCGCAATCCCTTCGCCATAGGCCGGATCCGCCTTGAAGAAGTACTGTAGCTGACGCTGAATCACGTCTTCGCTGACACCGGCCATGGTACCGGCGATGTTGCTGATCAGCAGGGCTTTCTGCTCATCGCTCATCAAACGGAACAACGCGCCGGCATGACTGAAGTAGTCAGTGTCCTCACGGTGATCGTAGCGATCAGCCGAACCATTCAGGGCCAATGCTGGCTCAGCATGACGTGGCGACTGTTTCGGGGCATCGCTGTAGCTGTTTGGCTCGTAGTTCGGTGCACTACCGTAACTGCCGGTGGCCATCGAGCCGTCGCGCTGATAGCTGTTGACCGGGCAACGTGGCGCGTTGACTGGCAATTGCTGGTGGTTGGTGTCAACGCGATAGCGGTGCGCGTCGGCGTAGGCGAATACACGGCCTTGCAGCATGCGGTCCGGTGAAAGACCGACGCCGGGCACCATATTGCTCGGGCCGAACGCGGCCTGCTCGACCTCTGCAAAATAGTTGAGCGGGTTGCGGTTGAGCTCCAGCACACCCACCTCGATGAGCGGATAATCCTTCTGCGACCAGGTCTTGGTCACGTCGAATGGGTTCTCGTCGCGGCTGGCAGCCTCGGCTTCGCTCATCACCTGAATGCAGACAGTCCAGCGCGGGTAGTCGCCACGCTCAATGGCCTCGAAGAGGTCGCGCTGAGCGTAATCCGGGTCGGTACCTGCCAGGCGTGCAGCGTCTGTCGGGGTGAGGTTCTTGATGCCTTGCTGGGTCTTGAAGTGCCACTTGACCCAAGTGCGCTCACCCTTTGCATTGATCAGGCTGTAGGTGTGGCTGCCAAAGCCATGCATGTGGCGATAGCCGTCCGGAATGCCACGATCGGAAAAGAGGATGGTGACCTGGTGCAGCGCTTCTGGGGAATGCGACCAGAAGTCCCACATCATCTGAGCGTTCTTCAGGTTGGACTGCGGGTGGCGCTTCTGGGTGTGGATAAAGTCCGGGAACTTCAATGGGTCGCGAATGAAGAACACTGGCGTGTTGTTACCGACGATGTCCCAGTTGCCTTCCTCGGTGTAGAACTTCACCGCGAAGCCACGCGGGTCACGCTCGGTATCTGCAGAGCCGCGCTCGCCACCAACGGT
Source organism: Pseudomonas sp. NBRC 111139 (assembly GCF_001753955.1). Lineage (NCBI taxonomy): Bacteria > Pseudomonadati > Pseudomonadota > Gammaproteobacteria > Pseudomonadales > Pseudomonadaceae > Pseudomonas > Pseudomonas sp. NBRC 111139. The sequence goes on along the minus strand of NZ_BCBP01000022.1, from coordinate 14,303 downwards.
GGAGAAGCGTAAGAAAGTCTCGGTTTGTTTACCGACCTCTTCGAACAGCTTGGCGCTGGTATAGCCGGTGATATCGTGAGTAACGGTAAAGGTACCGTAGGCGCCCGAGCCTTTGGCATGGACGCGACGCTCAGGAATGTTCTCGCGATTGAAATGGGCGAGCTTCTCGATCAGGTGGAAGTCGTCGAGCAACAGCGGACCGCGCGGGCCGGCGGAGCGGGAGTTCTGGTTGTCGGCTACAGGTGCACCGCTGGCGGTGGTGAGAATCTTGCTCATGGGCTCTCCTTTTCGGTCTTCAAGGGCCGGCTAATCGGCTGTAGAGAGAGTATTGACGAGCAAGATTACAGGAACAAATTCATTACATGACTTACATCAATAGAAATAAACAATAGATGTAAAAACAAAAAACCGGGCACTAGGCCCGGTTTTCTGTAGCAGACAGAACGTCTTACTCAGCAGCTTCTACAGCACCGCCGACCGGACGATCAACCAGCTCGACGTACGCCATAGGCGCGTTGTCGCCAGCGCGGAAACCGCACTTCAGGATGCGCAGGTAGCCGCCCTGACGGGTGGCGTAACGCTTGCCCAGGTCGTTGAACAGTTTGCCAACAGCGGACTTCGAACGGGTACGGTCGAAGGCCAGACGACGGTTAGCAACGCTGTCTTCCTTGGCCAGGGTGATCAGCGGCTCGGCAACGCGGCGCAGTTCCTTGGCTTTCGGCAGGGTGGTTTTGATCAGCTCGTGCTCGATCAGCGACACTGCCATGTTCTGGAACATAGCCTTGCGGTGAGAGCTGGTACGGCTCAGGTGACGTCCACTTTTACGATGACGCATGATTCATTCCTTACCAAACACTACGTTCGGTGATTACGACGATCAGGCGGTCGCCTTGTCGTCTTTCTTAAGACTTGCAGGCGGCCAGTTGTCGAGGCGCATGCCGAGAGACAGACCACGAGAGGCCAGAACGTCCTTGATTTCAGTCAGGGACTTCTTACCCAGGTTAGGAGTCTTCAACAGCTCTACTTCGGTACGCTGAATCAGGTCGCCGATGTAGTAGATGTTCTCCGCCTTGAGGCAGTTGGCCGAACGTACAGTCAGTTCCAGGTCGTCAACCGGACGCAGCAGGATCGGATCGATCTCGTCTTCCTGCTCGACTACGACAGGCTCGCTGTCACCTTTGAGGTCGACGAACGCGGCCAGCTGCTGTTGCAGAATGGTCGCAGCGCGGCGGATAGCCTCTTCAGGATCCAGGGTGCCGTTGGTTTCCAGATCAATGACCAGTTTGTCCAGGTTGGTACGCTGTTCAACACGGGCGTTCTCGACCACATAGGCGATACGACGCACCGGGCTGAAGGAGGCGTCCAACTGCAGACGGCCAATGCTACGGCTTTCGTCTTCGTCGGTTTGACGGGAGTCGGCCGGCTCGTAACCACGACCACGAGCTACAGTGAGCTTCATGTTCAGAGCGCCGTTCGACGCCAGGTTCGCGATTACGTGATCGGGGTTGACGATCTCGACATCGTGATCCAGCTGAATATCGGCAGCGGTAACCACCCCCGAACCCTTTTTCGACAAGGTCAGCGTAACTTCGTCACGACCATGCAGTTTGATAGCGAGACCTTTCAGGTTCAACAGGATTTCAATTACGTCTTCCTGAACACCTTCGATCGCGGAGTACTCATGGAGTACGCCATCGATCTCGGCCTCGACTACTGCACAGCCAGGCATGGAGGACAACAGGATGCGGCGCAGCGCGTTGCCCAGGGTATGGCCGAAACCACGCTCGAGAGGCTCGAGCGTAATCTTGGCGCGGGTCGGACTGACTACCTGCACATCAATGTGGCGGGGAGTCAGGAACTCATTTACCGAAATCTGCATGGATGCACCTATTTTCTAGCCCTTACTTGGAGTAGAGCTCGACAATCAGGTTTTCGTTGATGTCGGCAGACAGGTCGCTGCGAGCAGGAACGTTCTTGAAAACGCCCGACTTTTTAGCAGCATCCACGTCAACCCACTCAACGCGGCCACGCTGGGCGCACAGTTCAAGGGCTTGAACAATGCGCAACTGGCCCAGCGATTTCTCGCGGACTGCGACCACGTCACCCGGACGAACTTGGTAGGATGGAATGTTTACAGTCTTACCGTTGACGCTGATCGCTTTGTGCGAAACCAGCTGACGGGACTCGGAACGAGTCGAGCCGAAGCCCATACGGTAAACGACGTTATCCAGACGGCACTCGAGCAGTTGCAGCAGGTTCTCACCGGTTGCGCCTTTTTTCGAGGCAGCAGCTTGGTAGTAACCGCGGAACTGACGCTCCAGAACACCGTAGATACGACGGACTTTTTGTTTCTCACGCAGCTGGGTGCCGTAGTCGGACTGACGGCCACGGCGCTGGCCGTGGATACCTGGGGCTGCTTCGATATTGCACTTCGATTCCAGAGCGCGAACGCCGCTCTTCAGGAACAGATCGGTGCCTTCACGACGAGACAGTTTGCATTTTGGACCAATGTAACGTGCCATTCTTCTGTCTCCTGATTACACGCGACGCTTCTTCGGCGGACGGCACCCGTTGTGCGGGATTGGCGTCACGTCGGTGATGCTGGCGATCTTGTAGCCGCAGCTGTTCAATGCACGAACGGCGGACTCACGACCTGGACCTGGACCCTTGACGTTAACGTCGAGGTTCTTCAGACCGTATTCCAGCGCAGCTTGACCAGCACGCTCAGCAGCGATCTGAGCTGCGAACGGGGTGGATTTGCGCGAACCACGGAAACCCGAACCACCGGAGGTCGCCCAGGACAAAGCATTGCCCTGACGGTCGGTGATGGTCACGATGGTGTTGTTGAAAGAAGCATGGATGTGGGCGATGCCATCAACCACTGTCTTTTTGACTTTCTTACGAGGACGAGCAGCAGGTTTTGCCATGTCTATATTCCTGGGCGATTACTTGCGGATCGGCTTACGCGGGCCCTTACGGGTGCGTGCGTTGGTCTTGGTGCGCTGACCGCGAACCGGCAGACCTTTACGATGACGCAGGCCGCGGTAGCAACCCAGGTCCATCAAGCGCTTGATCTTCATGTTGATGTCACGACGCAGGTCACCTTCGGTGGTGAACTTCGCGACTTCGCCACGCAGGGTTTCGATTTGCTCGTCGCTCAGATCCTTGATCTTAGCGGCTGGGTTTACACCAGCGTCTGCACAAATCTTCTGTGCAGTTGTGCGACCGACACCATAGATGTAGGTCAGCGAGATAACAGTATGCTTGTTATCTGGAATGTTGACGCCTGCAATACGGGCCATTCAGTGGGACTCCAATTGACAGCTACCTACGCCCCGGAAGCCAAGAAATAGGGCGCGAGATAATATCGCTGTAGAAACGAATAATCAACCCAGCAGCACACTAGCTGCTGGGTTTGAAGCGCAGATCACACTCAGCCTTGGCGCTGTTTGTGACGCGGTTCCGCGCTGCAGATCACTCGTACGACGCCTTCGCGACGGATGATCTTGCAGTTACGGCACAGCTTTTTCACCGATGCACGAACTTTCATTACCGACTCCTCGAACCTTAGGGGCGTATCAGCGCAGCAAACCGCTGCCACCGTAGCCTTTCAGGTTGGCTTTCTTCATCAGGGATTCGTACTGGTGCGAAACGAGGTGCGATTGTACTTGGGACATGAAGTCCATCACAACCACTACCACAATCAGCAACGAGGTCCCGCCAAGGTAGAACGGCACATTTGCTGCCACCACCAGGAACTGGGGCAGAAGGCAGACGGCCATCATGTAAAGAGCACCGAACATGGTCAAACGGGTCAGAACGCCATCAATGTAGCGCGCCGACTGCTCACCAGGACGGATACCCGGAATAAAGGCACCGGACTTCTTCAGGTTTTCCGCTACGTCTTTCGGGTTGAACATCAACGCTGTGTAGAAGAAGCAGAAGAAAATGATCCCTGCACTAAACAGCAGAATGTTCAACGGCTGACCAGGAGCGATCGACTGCGAGATGTCCTGCAGCCAGCCCATACCTTCGGACTGACCAAACCAGGCACCCAGCGAAGCCGGGAACAGCAGAATGCTGCTCGCGAAAATAGCCGGGATAACCCCCGCCATGTTCACTTTCAGCGGCAAGTGGCTAGTCTGCGCAGCGAAGACCTTACGGCCCTGCTGACGCTTGGCGTAATGAACGGCGATACGACGCTGACCACGCTCAATGAACACCACAAAACCGATAATCGCTACTGCCAGCAGACCGATGGCGACCAGGGCGAAAATGTTGATATCGCCTGTGCGTGCAGACTCGAAAGACTGCCCGATTGCTCTCGGAAGACCGGCAACGATACCCGCGAAAATCAACATCGAGATACCGTTGCCCACACCGCGCTCGGTGATCTGCTCGCCCAGCCACATCATGAACATCGCGCCTGCCACGAAAGTGGAAACAGCGACGACGTGGAAGCCCAGGCCTGCAGAAAACGCCACGCCCTGGTTGGCCAGGCCAATGGACATGCCAATGGCTTGGACCAGTGCCAGGATAACGGTGCCGTAGCGGGTGTACTGGCTGATCTTGCGACGGCCAGCTTCACCTTCCTTCTTCAACTGCTCCAGTTGCGGGCTGACCGCCGTCATCAACTGCATGATGATCGATGCCGAGATGTACGGCATGATCCCCAGTGCAAAGATGCTCATGCGCTCGAGCGCGCCACCGGAAAACATGTTGAACAAGCTAAGAATGGTCCCCTCATTCTGCCGAAACAGATCCGCCAGACGGTCCGGATTGATGCCGGGAACCGGGATATGCGCACCTATCCGATAGACGATGATCGCCATGAACAGAAAGCGCAGACGAGCCCAGAGTTCCGACATCCCGCCCTTACCGAGCGAAGAGAGAGCACCTTGCTTAGCCATTTATTCCTCGAATTTGCCGCCAGCTGCTTCGATAGCCGCACGCGCACCCTTGGTGGCTGCGATACCCTTGATGGTGACTGCGCGAGTAACTTCGCCAGACAGCATGATTTTCACACGCTGAATGTGCTGGTTGATCACGTTGGCATCCTTCAGGGATTGCACGGAGATCACGTCGCCTTCCACTTTGGCCAGCTCGGACAGACGCACTTCAGCGCGGTCCATGGCTTTCAGGGAAACGAAGCCGAACTTCGGCAGGCGACGGTGCAGCGGCTGTTGACCGCCTTCGAAGCCAGGAGCGATCGAACCACCCGAACGGGAAGTCTGACCTTTGTGGCCACGGCCGCCGGTCTTACCCAGACCGCTACCGATACCACGACCTGGACGATGCTTCTCGCGACGGGAACCCGGCGCTGGACTCAGATCATTGAGTTTCATCGATTAGCCCTCGACCTTCAGCATGTAGTAAGCCTTGTTGATCATCCCGCGGTTCTCGGGAGTATCCTGGACTTCTACAGTGTGACCGATGCGACGCAGACCCAGGCCTTTAACACACAGCTTGTGGTTAGGCAGACGGCCCGAGACGCTCTTGATCAGCGTTACTTTTACGGTTGCCATGATCAGAAGATCTCCTCGACGCTCTTGCCACGCTTGGCGGCAATGGATTCAGGAGATTGCATGGCTTTCAGACCCTTGAAGGTGGCGTAAACCACGTTCACTGGGTTGGTCGAACCGTAGCACTTGGCCAGAACGTTCTGAACACCAGCAACTTCCAGGACAGCACGCATTGCGCCACCGGCGATGATACCGGTACCTTCCGAGGCAGGCTGCATGTAAACCTTCGAGGCGCCGTGGGCAGCCTTGGTGGCGTACTGCAGGGTGGTGCCCTTCAGGTCAACCTGGATCATGTTGCGGCGAGCAGCTTCCATGGCCTTCTGGATCGCGGCTGGTACTTCGCGCGACTTGCCACGGCCGAAGCCAACACGACCTTTACCATCACCAACCACGGTCAGCGCGGTGAAGGTGAAGATACGGCCGCCTTTTACGGTTTTGGCAACGCGGTTAACTTGAACCAGCTTCTCGATGTAGCCTTCGTCGCGCTTTTGATCGTTATTTGCCATAACTTAGAACTCCAGCCCGCCTTCACGAGCAGCATCAGCCAGCGCTTTGACGCGGCCATGGTACTTGAAGCCGGAACGGTCAAAGGCAACTTGAGATACACCGGCGGCTTTCGCACGCTCAGCTACCAGCTTGCCAACCTTAGTGGCCGCGTCGATGTTGCCAGTGGCGCCATCACGCAGGTCTTTGTCCAAGGTCGAGGCGCTTGCCAGAACCTTGCTGCCGTCGGCCGAAATGACCTGGGCGTAGATGTGCTGCGAGGAGCGGAACACGCACAGGCGCACGACTTCGAGTTCGTGCATCTTGAGACGTGCTTTGCGAGCGCGACGCAGTCGAATAACTTTTTTGTCGGTCATTTACTAGGCCCTACTTCTTCTTGGCTTCTTTACGACGGACTACTTCGTCCGCGTAACGCACACCTTTACCTTTGTAAGGCTCTGGCGGACGGAAGTCGCGGATTTCAGCGGCCACCTGACCTACCAGCTGCTTGTCGATACCCTTGATCAGGATGTCGGTCTGGCTAGGTGTTTCAGCGGTGATACCGGCTGGCAGTTCGTAGTCCACTGGGTGAGAGAAGCCCAGGGCCAGGTTCAGGACGGTGCCTTTAGCCTGTGCCTTGTAACCAACACCGACCAGCTGGAGCTTGCGCTCGAAGCCTTGGCTTACGCCTTGGACCATGTTGTTGACCAGAGCGCGGGTGGTACCGGCCATGGCACGAGCTTGCTGGTCACCATTGCGAGCGACGAAACGCAGCTCACCAGACTCTTCGGTAACTTCAACAGACGAGTGAACGTTCAGTTCGAGAGTACCTTTGGCACCCTTCACCGAAAGCTGCTGACCGGCGAATTTGACTTCGACACCGGATGGCAGCTTAACGGGGTTCTTAGCGACGCGAGACATGTCTATCCCCCCTTAGAACACTGTGCACAGAACTTCGCCGCCGACACCGGCAGCGCGCGCAGCGCGATCAGTCATCACACCTTTGTTGGTGGAGACGATAGACACGCCCAGACCGCCACGTACTTTCGGCAGATCGGTGACGGCCTTGTACTGGCGCAGGCCTGGACGGCTGGAGCGCTTCAGTTCCTCGATGACCGGACGGCCTTCGAAGTACTTCAGTTCGATCGACAGGGAAGGCTTGGCCTCACCAGTTACCTGGTAGCCAGCGATGTAACCTTCGTCCTTCAGAACTTTGGCAACCGCGACCTTCAGGGTAGAGGAAGGCATGCTTACGACGGACTTTTCAGCCATCTGGGCATTACGGATGCGAGTTAGCATGTCCGCTAACGGGTCCTGCATACTCATGGGCTAGATGCTCCTGATACAAGAATTATTAGCCTTGCGGCTATGACAACCACCCGAACGGTTTGGGCAAAAACCCAGGCTCAGGTGAGCCGGTCATTCTAGACACAAGGCAGAAACGAAACAAGCCCCATATAGGGGCTTGTTTGTTGGCAAGGTCACCGGCGGTCGGAAGATTGCTCCCCTTCCACCCGCGCCTTGCCTGCAGCGATTACCAGGAGGCCTTGACCAGGCCTGGTACGTCACCGCGCATTGCAGCTTGACGCAGCATGTTACGGCCCAGGCCGAACTTACGGTATACACCGTGAGGACGACCGGTCAGGCGGCAACGGTTGCGCAGGCGCGAGGCGCTAGCGTCGCGTGGCTGCTTCTGCAGAGCGACAACGGCAGCGAAACGCTCTTCTGGAGAGGCGTTCAGGTTGACGATGGTCGCTTTCAGCTCAGCACGCTTCTTAGCGAACTTTGCTACCGTGAGCTGACGCTTCAGCTCGCGGTTCTTCATGCTCTTCTTGGCCATTTTCCTACTCCAATCAGTTGCGGAACGGGAACTTGAAAGCACGCAGCAGAGCGCGGCCTTCGTCGTCCGAACGAGCAGTGGTGGTCAGGGTGATGTCCAAACCGCGCAGAGCATCGATCTTGTCGTAGTCGATTTCCGGGAAGATGATCTGCTCTTTCACGCCCATGCTGTAGTTGCCACGACCATCGAAGGACTTGGCATTCAGGCCGCGGAAGTCGCGAACCCGAGGCAGGGAGATCGCCAGCAGGCGGTCCAGGAATTCGTACATCTTGTCGCTACGCAGGGTCACCTTGACGCCGATCGGCCAGCCTTCGCGGACTTTGAAGCCAGCGATGGATTTGCGAGCGAAAGTCACGACCGGCTTTTGACCGGTGATCTTTTCCAGGTCGGCAACAGCGTGCTCGATGACTTTCTTGTCGCCGATCGCTTCGCCCAGACCCATGTTCAGGGTGATCTTGGTAACGCGCGGAACTTCCATCACGTTCGACAGCTTAAGTTCTTCCTTAAGCTTAGGAGCGATTTCGTTCCGGTAAATCTCTTTCAGTCGTGCCATGGTCTTCTACCTAGCAGTGTTCAAGCATCAACCGCTTTTTGGGTCGACTTGAAGACACGAATTTTTTTACCGTCTTCTACTTTGAAACCAACGCGGTCAGCCTTGTTGGTTTCACCGTTGAAGATGGCAACGTTGGAAGCGTGCAGAGGCGCTTCTTTCTCGACGATACCGCCCTGTACGCCCGCCATCGGGTTAGGCTTGGTATGACGCTTGACCAGGTTCACGCCACCGATAACCAGACGGTCATCAGCCAGAACCTTCAGCACCTTACCGCGCTTACCTTTGTCTTTGCCGGCGATCACGATGATCTCGTCGTCACGACGAATCTTTTGCATGTCGGATCTCCTTACAGCACTTCAGGGGCGAGCGAGACGATCTTCATGAACTTCTCAGTACGAAGTTCACGGGTCACTGGCCCGAAGATGCGAGTGCCGATCGGCTCTTGCTTGTTGTTCAGCAGAACAGCAGCGTTGCCGTCGAAACGAATGATGGAACCGTCAGCGCGACGAACACCATGACGGGTACGTACGACGACAGCGGTCATCACCTGGCCTTTTTTGACCTTACCGCGCGGAATTGCTTCCTTGACGGTTACTTTGATGATGTCACCGATACCGGCGTAACGGCGGTGCGAACCGCCGAGTACCTTGATGCACATGACGCGACGAGCGCCGCTGTTATCGGCCACATCGAGCATGGATTGAGTCTGAATCATAAAATTTCTCCGACCCCTAGCCCTTAGACTTCAACAGCGCGTTCGAGGACTTCAACCAGTGCCCAGGACTTGGTCTTGGCCAGCGGACGGGTTTCACGGATGGAAACCTTGTCGCCGATCTTGCACTGGTTGGCTTCGTCGTGCGCGTGCAGCTTAGTCGAACGCTTAACGTATTTACCGTAGATCGGGTGCTTTACGCGACGCTCGATCAGAACGGTGATGGTCTTGTCCATTTTGTCGCTGACGACACGGCCAGTCAGCGTACGGACGGTTTTTTCAGCTTCAGCCATGATCACTTACCTGCCTGCTGGTTGAGCACAGTTTTCACGCGAGCGATGTCACGCTTAACTTGCGAGAGCAGGTGCGACTGCCCCAACTGGCCAGTTGCTTTCTGCATACGCAGATTGAACTGGTCGCGCAGCAAGCCGAGCAGTTGCTCGTTCAGTTGCTGTGCCGATTTTTCACGAAGTTCATTCGCTTTCATCACATCACCGTCCGCTTAACAAAGGAGGTGGCGAGAGGCAGCTTTGCAGCAGCCAGGGCGAAAGCTTCGCGCGCCAGCTCTTCAGAAACACCCTCGATCTCGTACAGGACTTTGCCTGGCTGGATCTGGGCAACCCAGTATTCCACGGAGCCCTTACCTTTACCCATACGAACCTCAAGAGGTTTTTTGGAGATCGGCTTGTCCGGGAACACACGGATCCAGATCTTACCGCCACGCTTAACGTGACGGGTCAGCGCACGACGTGCGGACTCGATCTGGCGAGCGGTGAGGCGACCGCGAGCAACAGCTTTCAGGGCGAATTCGCCGAAGCTGACTTTGCTACCGCGCAGTGCCAGACCACGGTTGTGGCCAGTCATCTGCTTGCGGAATTTTGTACGCTTTGGTTGCAACATTTGGCGTACCCCTTACTTAGCAGCTTTTTTACGAGGCGCTGGTGCTTGTGGTTTCAGTTCTTCTTGGCGACCACCAATAACTTCGCCTTTGAAGATCCAAACCTTCACACCGATCACACCATAAGTGGTGTGAGCTTCGTAGGTGTTGTAGTCGATATCGGCACGCAGGGTGTGCAGAGGCACACGACCTTCGCGATACCACTCGGTACGAGCAATCTCAGCACCGCCGAGACGACCGCTCACCTGGATCTTGATGCCCTTGGCACCAATACGCATGGCGTTCTGTACCGCGCGCTTCATGGCGCGACGGAACATTACACGGCGTTCCAGCTGCTGAGCTACGCTCTGCGCAACCAGCATAGCGTCGAGTTCCGGCTTGCGGATCTCTTCGATGTTGATGTGCACAGGCACACCCATCTGCTTGGTCAGGTCCTGACGCAGCTTCTCGACATCTTCACCTTTCTTACCGATAACGATACCGGGACGAGCGGTGTGGATGGTGATGCGTGCAGTTTGAGCCGGACGATGAATATCGATACGGCTTACGGACGCGCTTTTTAGTTTGTCTTGGAGGTACTCACGCGTTTTCAGATCCTTCAACAGGTAATCTGCGTAAGTAGCACCGTCTGCGTACCAGACGGAGGTGTGCTCCTTGACGATTCCCAGGCGAATGCCAGTGGGATGTACTTTCTGACCCATCTGATCGACTCCGTTACTTGTCCGCAACCTTGACAGTGATATGGCAAGACCGCTTGACGATGCGATCAGCACGGCCTTTGGCACGTGGCATGATGCGCTTCAGCGAACGCCCTTCGTTGACGAAGACGGTGGAGACCTTCAGGTCATCAACGTCTGCGCCTTCGTTGTGTTCGGCGTTGGCTACGGCCGACTCGAGGACTTTCTTCATGATTTCAGCGGCTTTTTTGCTGCTGAAGGCCAACAGGTTGAGCGCTTCGCCCACCTTCTTCCCGCGGATCTGGTCGGCGACCAAGCGGGCTTTCTGGGCGGAGATGCGAGCGCCCGACAACTTAGCGGCTACTTCCATTTCCTTACCCCTTAACGCTTGGCTTTCTTGTCAGCCACGTGCCCGCGATAGGTGCGGGTACCGGCGAACTCGCCCAGTTTGTGGCCGACCATGTCTTCGTTCACGAGAACTGGAACATGCTGGCGACCGTTGTGAACCGCGATGGTCAGACCGACCATTTGTGGCAGGATCATCGAACGGCGCGACCAGGTTTTAACTGGCTTGCGATCGTTCTTCTCCACCGCCACTTCGACCTTCTTCAACAGGTGAAGATCGATAAAAGGACCTTTTTTCAGAGAACGTGGCACTGTCGTATCCCTCTAGTTACTTGCGACGACGGACGATCATGTTGTCGGTACGCTTATTACCACGGGTTTTAGCACCCTTGGTTGGGAAGCCCCATGGCGATACCGGATGACGACCACCGGAGGTACGACCTTCACCACCACCGTGTGGGTGGTCAACCGGGTTCATGGCAACACCACGAACGGTTGGGCGAACGCCGCGCCAGCGTTTGGCACCAGCTTTACCCAGCGAACGCAGGCTGTGCTCGGAGTTCGAGACTTCGCCCAGGGTCGCACGGCACTCAGCCAGGACTTTACGCATTTCACCAGAGCGCAGACGCAGGGTCACGTAGACACCTTCGCGAGCGATCAGCTGAGCCGAAGCACCAGCGGAACGAGCGATCTGAGCACCTTTACCCGGCTTCAGTTCGATGCCGTGAATGGTGCTACCTACTGGAATGTTGCGCAGCTGCAGGGAGTTACCGGCCTTGATTGGGGCCAGGGCACCTGCGATCAGCTGGTCGCCAGCGCTCACGCCTTTAGGCGCGATGATGTAGCGACGCTCACCGTCTGCGTAGCACAGCAGGGCGATGTGAGCAGTACGGTTTGGATCGTATTCGATACGCTCGACAGTGGCTGGAATGCCATCTTTGTCGTTGCGACGGAAGTCGACCAGACGGTAATGCTGCTTGTGACCACCACCAACGTGACGAGTGGTAATGCGGCCATTGTTGTTACGACCACCAGACTTCGATTTTTTCTCGATCAGCGGTGCGTGAGGAGCGCCTTTGTGCAGCTCCTTGTTGACCACCTTGACCACGAAACGGCGGCCAGGGGAAGTCGGTTTGCATTTAACGATTGCCATGATGCACCCCTTCCTTACTCAGCACTGCTGCTGAAATCGAGATCTTGGCCTGGCTGAAGGGAGACGATCGCCTTCTTCCAGTCATTACGCTTGCCCAGACCACGTGCGGTACGCTTGGTTTTACCCAGAACGTTAACAGTCGACACGTTTTCAACTTTTACGTTGAACAGGCCTTCGACAGCTTTCTTGATTTCCAGCTTGGTTGCATCAGTAGCAACCTTGAATACGAACTGGCCTTTTTTCTCAGCCAGAACGGTAGCCTTCTCGGAAACGTGCGGGCCAAGGAGGACTTTGAATACGCGTTCCTGGTTCATCCCAGCAGCTCCTCGAATTTCTTCACGGCCGAGACAGTGATCAACACTTTCTCGTATGCGATCAGACTGACCGGGTCGGAACCTTGTACGTCACGTACATCGACGTGCGGCAGGTTACGAGCAGCCAGGTACAGGTTCTGATCAACAGCGTCGGAAACGATCAATACGTCGCTCAGACCCATGCCGTTCAGCTTGTTCAGCAGATCTTTGGTTTTCGGTGCTTCAACAGCGAAGTCCTGAACCACGACCAGACGGTCGCTACGCACCAGCTCAGCGAGGATGGAGCGCAGAGCTGCGCGATACATCTTCTTGTTGAGCTTTTGCGAGTGTTCTTGAGGGCGAGCTGCGAAGGTTACACCACCGCCACGCCAGATCGGACCACGAGTGGTACCAGCACGAGCACGGCCAGTACCCTTCTGACGCCATGGGCGCTTACCGCCACCAGCCACGTCGGAACGGGTCTTCTGCTGCTTGGTACCCTGACGGCCGCCAGCCATGTAGGCCACGACTGCTTGGTGAACCAGCGTCTCGTTGAATTCGCCACCGAAAGTCAGTTCGGAAACTTCGATCGCCTGAGCGTCATTTACATTAAGTTGCATGTCAGTTTCCCCTTAACCGCGAGCCTTGACAGCTGGACGTACAACCACGTCGCCGCCAGTAGCGCCAGGTACGGCACCCTTGATCAGCAGCAGGTTGCGTTCAGCGTCTACGCGAACTACTTCCAGGGACTGAACAGTCACGCGCTCGGCGCCCATGTGACCGGACATTTTCTTGCCCTTGAACACACGACCAGGAGTCTGGCACTGGCCGATGGAACCAGGAACACGGTGCGACACGGAGTTACCGTGGGTGTTGTCCTGACCACGGAAGTTCCAGCGCTTGATGGTACCGGCGAAGCCTTTACCTTTGGACTGACCAGTAACGTCAACCAGCTGGCCTGCAGTGAAGAGTTCAGCTTTGATCAGATCGCCAGCCTGGAAATCGCCTTCTTCAAGACGGAACTCCCAAACACCGCGACCAGCGGCAACGTTGGCCTTGGCGAAGTGGCCTGCCTGAGCGGCAGTCACACGCGAAGCACGACGCTCGCCGACAGTGACTTGCACTGCACGGTAGCCATCGGTTTCTTCAGTTTTGAACTGGGTGACGCGATTCGGCTCGATCTCAATGACCGTGACCGGAATGGAGACACCTTCTTCGGTGAAAATGCGGGTCATACCGCACTTGCGACCGATTACACCAATAGTCATGTTGTAAACCTCATGAGTGTACGGGGCTTTCACCCGCTATGGCCGCCCATTTCAGAGCGTTACACGACTAGACCGAAGTCTTAGCCGAGGCTGATCTGTACTTCCACACCTGCCGCCAGATCAAGCTTCATCAGCGCGTCAACGGTTTTATCCGTTGGCTGGACGATGTCCAGAACACGCTTATGAGTGCGAATCTCGTACTGGTCACGCGCGTCTTTGTTGACGTGCGGGGAGACCAGAACGGTGAAACGCTCTTTGCGGGTAGGCAGTGGAATTGGACCACGCACTTGTGCACCAGTACGTTTCGCGGTTTCCACGATTTCCTGGGTGGATTGGTCGATCAGGCGATGGTCGAAAGCCTTCAACCTGATACGGATTTGCTGATTTTGCATTGGATTTCAGACTCCAGGCTGTTCCCAACGGACGCACTACGCCCGCTAAAAGGAGGCGTGATTCTATAGACGCCCCCAATTAGTGTCAACCCAATAAAAAAAACCCCCGCTGAGCGGGGGTTTTTTTCAATCGGTCGAGTGATTACTCGATGATTTTGGCCACAACG